>NZ_CABSQF010000009.1:0-142167 GCF_902479695.1 uncultured Phyllobacterium sp.
CAGTTGGCCTGCGTGCGCCGCAGGCCCGAATTGGCACTGTCGAGCTGTGCCTGGCTGGAACCGATACGCGCTTCCGCCGCCCGTTCCAGCTGGGTCGAGTTGCTGAGGGCTGCCTGCTGGCTTGCCAGTGTCGCCTTGGCCTGTTCGAGCTTCTGCGCATAGATGCGGTCATCGATCCGCACCAGCATCTGCCCTTCCTTGACCTGCTGATAGTCCTGCACCGGCACGTCGACGATATATCCGCTGAGCTGCGGGCTGATGAGTGTCACGTAGCCTTTGACATAGGCATTCTCGGTGATCTCGACATTGCTGTTGAAGGGCGGCAGCCGCCATGCATAGAGAACCAGCACAAGGCCGAGCAGGCCGAGAAGAATGGCGGTGAGGGTGGCGGTGTTGCGGAGCAATCGGGACATGATCTTATGAACTTGGTTGGGCGATTTCGCCGGTCACGCGCGGAGCCATGAATTTTCCGGCGGCATAGCGAAAGCCGACATGGGTGAGAAGGGCGACGAGGGCAAAGAACGAGATCGCCGCAATGAGGAAGAATGCGTCATTATAGGCAAGGATATTGGCTTCACGCGTCGTCTGCAGCGACAGGAGCGCGATCCCTTCGGCATTGAGCAGTGCCTTGTCGGTGATGACCCGGCCATAGCCGTTTGCCAGTTGCGCGACACGCTGGGCGACGAGCGGGTCGGACAGGACGATATGTTCCGCCAGCACGTTGGAGTGGAATTTCTCGCGAATCGTGACGAAGCTGCCGAAGACGGCGGTTCCGAGCAGTCCGCCGAGGCTTTGCGTCGCCAGGAACACGATGATGAAATTGAGGATATAGCTCGGGCCCCGTTTCAGGGCGGAGGTGAGGCCGGCCGACATGGCGGGCGGCAGGAAGATGGCCGTGGCTGCCGCGATCAGCGCCTGGCTCAGATACATGTTGTCGGGGCGCGTCAGGTTTGTCGCCTGGCTGTCCATGTAGGAACCGACGATCAGGAAGACCAGCGCCACCGCATGGATGGCAGGGCCGCGTTCCGGCTTCATCACCGCAGCGCAGCACAGGCCTGCCACGATCATCGACACCATCATCACTCCATAGAGCGCGGCGATCTGCTCGTTCAGCAATCCCAGGTTCTGGAAGAAATTGGTGGCAACGGTGGATTGCTCGGAAACGATCAGCCGGAACAGCAGGATCGTCCCCGCCAGATGCAGCATTTCCCGGCTGGCGATCCAGCGGATGTCGAGCAGGGGCTTCTCCCGGTTGAGTTCGATGACCACCGCCGTCGTGACCGTGATGACGGCAATGGCGAGAAGAATGCCGAGCCATGGCACTTCCGCCCACCAGTAGAGGCGCCCGGTCACGAGCACGACAGCGGTACAGCCAAAGCCGATGGCAATCAGCAGGTAGCTCACGATGTCGAGCTTTTCGATGACCTTGGCGCGGGGCACGGGTGTGAGCGGCAGCAGGTAGATCGTGGCGAAGGCGATGAAGGCAAGCGATATCTCGAACATGTAGAGACCCTGCCATTGGCCGAATTCCAAAAGGGTGGGCGACAGCAGGCGGGCGAGCGGCGAGGCGAGCGAGATGTTGGTGAGGACGAGGCACACGGCGACGGTGAGTTTGCGCGCCGGCGGAAAGGCCTCCAGCATGTAGAGGAAGGCGAGACTCGACATGGGCGATGCGGCAACGCCGCTGAAAAAACGGATGATGATGGCTGATTGCAGGTCGGTGACGAACAGGTGCATCAGCGAGACGAGAACGAAACCGGCAATGCTCAGTTCGGCAAAGTTGCGCAAGCCATACTGGTTGCGGATTTTGATCAGTGCGACGGAAAGGCTGACATTCGGCGCCATATAGGCAGCGATCAGCCAGGTGGTTTCGGTATTCGTTGCGCCGAGATAGCCCTGGATCTGCGCCACATTGGTGGCGATGAGGTTCATGCCCAGCCCTTGCGTGAGGGAGAGCAGCGTCGAGGCGGCGATATAGATGGCGGAGCGGTAAGGGCTGATGGCAGGCGGCGGCGCTGGCGGCGTTGCAGCGGGCAGCACCGCTTCCTCCGGCGGTTCCGGTTGCAGCTTCAGCGGGTCATACCCGACGAATTCTGCCTCGCGGATCATCCGTTCTGATCCTTGTCCATGTCGCCGATGTTGCGGTTGATGGCACGCATGACCTCAAGTCCGGCAACAAGCGCCGTCTCGTCCACGCCATTCAGAAACTCTGCGCGCAATTCCTGCGCCAGCTGGCTGACCTCGCTGGCCAGTTCCGCACCCAGCGGTGTCATGACGATCTGCTTGGCACGGCGGTCGCCGTCCACGGAGCGCCGTTCGATAAAGCCCTGCTTTTCCAGGCCGTCGAGCAGCCGCACCATGGTGGGCGTTTCGATTTCCAATTCCTCTGCCAGATCCTTCTGGCTGAGGATTTCCATGCGGTCGAGCAGCATCATGGTCCGGGCGCGCGCAAAGGTAAGACCGCGCTGCTTGACCCGCGCATCGAACAATGTGCGGATCTTGCGGCTGACTTTCGAAAGCTCGTCAATATAGGTATCGCGGAGCGTCATCAGGGTCATATCATAGCCAGACAATAAGTAGTGTGCTAATTATTATCTGGCGATATAAACCCAATCCGTTTCATTTTCAAGATGGCGTGACGATTTTTGCCGGCGGTGTCAGCGCAAATCGAGCCGCAGCAATTCATCATCGTAGGATTGGCCGTTGATGCGCAGGGCATCCTTTTCAAAGCCGAAAACCGTGAAGCCCAATCCGAGATAGAGCGTACGGGCGGGCAGGTTGGCTGCCATGACCGTTGCGTGCAGCGTGTCGACGTGATCCCGGGCATGGCCGATGACCGCCAGGGTCAACTTCCTGCCGAGATCGTGGCCGCGCCAGTCCGCATAAACGAAAACGCCCCACAGCAGACCCTTGTGCTTCTGTTTGACCTTGGTCGTCGTCGCGAAACCGGCCATGCCGACCAGTTCAGTCCCGGCAAAGGCACCGAACACCGCATTGGGCCTGCCGTCGAGCATGCGCTCAATCTCGGCGGGCGTGCGGCCGACCTCATCCTCGTAGCTCGAGCCGAAACTTTCCGGTGTGCTCTGGAGGCCATGCAGGCGCAGGGCCTGGAAGGCGGCGGCATCGTGCGCCGTCAGGACACGAATCAAAGGGCAAGGGGACATGCGGGGCACTCTGCTGGCGTGGGATCGGATTGGGCAAGTTTTGCAAAAGAACAGGCTTGGCACAACCCGCCGGAAACGCCGGGATTACTGCCCGTTTTGCTGCTCTCCGATGAAAAGTTAACCGAACTTTAAAACAAGACCCAACTTTGCCTCAATTGAGGTAAGATAACTGCGTGAGGGACGTATTTGGTTGAAACGGAGAGGGTATACCCATGAACAGCAAACTACTTATTTCACTTGGTATGGTTTCGCTTCTTGCACTGACCGCTTGCGGCAAGAAGGAAGAGGAAAAGAAGGCTCCGGCAGCGACCGAACAGCCTGCTGCAACACCGGCCAAGCCAGCCGCTCCGGCAACGCCGTCCACAACGCAGGCTCCGGCAACGCCCGCAGCGCCAGCAGCGCCGATGAATGCGGCGGATACTCTGAAGAAGTTGAAAGAGCAGGCTGCGACCATGACGGCTGAGCAGAAGCAGGCTGCTGTCGCCACCGCCCGCAAGGCTGCCGAAGATGCGGCCAAGGCTGCCGGCCAGACGGCCGACCAGATCAAGGCCGCTGCGGATGCCGCAGAAAAAGTCATGAAGGACACGCTCGGCGTTCAGTAAGAGCCTCTATCCCCGATGAGAATGGCCGGCTTCGCGCCGGCCATTCTACTTTGACAGGTGCGGCAACCGGTCTGCCCGGCTTGCTCCAGATGGCTATCGCAATTGCGAAAGAATTTGAATAAAACAATACCATGTCAATCTGGCGCCGTATCAGCGACTTCATTACCAGCACTGCCATCGATGCTTTCTCCAGCATCATCGAGGCCGTGCGCACGGCCTTCGAGGGAGACCCCGAAACCCGCAGGCGCGTCGCGTTCTCCATCGCCATGATTGCGCTCTCGGCCAAAATGGCCAAGGCTGACGGTGTCGTCACCGAAGTCGAGGTCAAGGCATTTCACGAGATATTCCATGTTCCGCCCCGCTACCAGGATCAGGTGACCCGGCTCTACAATCTCGCCAAGCAGGATGTGGCGGGTTACGAGACCTATGCGGCGCAACTGGCGTCCCTGTGCGGCACCGGCAAACGGAACTGCAAGATGCTGGAAGATATTCTCGACGGCCTTTTCCACATCGCCAAGGCTGACGGCTCGCTGCATGACAAGGAACTGATCTTCCTGGGCACGGTCGCCGAGATTTTCGCGCTCGATGAAGAGCAGTTCGACAGCATTCTGGCACGGCATGTCGGGCGGGGACAGGCGGACCCGTTTGTGGTTCTCGGTCTGGCGCGGGATGTCAGTTTCGAAGACGCCCGCAAGCGCTACAGGGCGCTGGTGCGGGAAAATCATCCGGACATGCTGATTGCCCGCGGCGTGCCGGAGGAATTCGTCGCTATTGCCAATCAGCGCATTGCCGCTATCAATGCGGCCTGGGAAAAAGTCGAAAAAGATTTGAAGGCATATGAACGCGTTTAAACCGGACCATTTACGCGCGGAAGTGCATCCCTCACCGAATTTTGGCCCGCGCAAGGACGGCAAGCATCCGTCCTATCTCGTCCTGCATTATACAGGCATGGAAACCGGGGAGGCGGCCGAGGGCTGGCTGACCAATCCGCAAAGCGAAGTTTCCGCCCACTACGTCGTGCACGAGGACGGGCGCGTCGTTCAGCTCGTGCCGGAAAGCCAGCGCGCCTGGCATGCCGGACAAAGCTCCTGGAAGGGCGAGACGGATATCAATTCCCGCTCCATCGGCATCGAGATCGTCAATGGCGGACCGCTGCTGAATTTCCCCGATTTCGGCGATGCGCAGATCGATGCGGTGATCGACCTGTGCAAGGGGATCGTGTCGCGCCACAAGATGCGCCCGGAAAACGTGCTCGCCCACTCCGATATCGCGCCCGCACGCAAGATCGATCCGGGTGAAAAATTCCCGTGGCCGGTTCTCTACACCGCCGGCGTGGGGCACTGGGTACAGCCGTCACCGATCCGCGGCGGACGCTTCTTTTCCCTCGGCGACCAAGGCCAGCCGGTCGAGGCATTGCAGAGCATGCTGGCGCTCTACGGCTATGATGTGCCTATCGACAGTGTGTTCGGACGGTCGACAGAATTAGGCATTTTAGCGTTCCAGCGCCATTTTCGCCCGGAAAAAGTCGACGGAGTCGCCGACATGTCAACCATCGAAACCCTGCATCGGGTACTTTCCGCACTTCCCGCGCTTCATGCTTAACTCCCTGTAAAAAAACGCTTTCCCGGCGTTTATTTGTGCACTGCAACCTATATATTTCAATGTGTTACACTTTGTTATTTGGCCGACCCATATTCGGCTGCATTGGACCGTCACATCCTTGGACATTGTTCCGGTAATGCCCTTTTAGATTTTTGGCGCGGAACGGGGTCCGGCAGTGCGCTCGTATTGCCCAAGCGATTTAGACGGAAAACGATGACAAAAAAATTTGGTATGATTCTCGCCCTTGTTGGGGCGACGGCCTTCTTTGGCGCAAATTCAGCATACAGCAGTCCGGCAGAGCCGACAAACCTGATGGACTACCTCAAGGCCAAGCGGGCCGCAGCGGAAAAGGATAAAGAAGGCGGGAAATCCGCCAAGACTGCCCAGACAGCAAGCAAGGGTAAAAAGAGCGTCGTAAAGACCCACGCCAGCAAGAAGACCCTGGCGTCATCCAAGCGTCCGGTTGTCGAAACCAAGGTCCGGCTCAGAACCAAAGTGCGCCACAGGAATCTCGCCAATGTCGACACGATGACAACGGGCAGCATTCCATCGGCCGCCGGATCGATGAAGTATACGACGATCATCAATTCCTACGCCGCGTCCTACGGCGTCCCGGCTTCCCTCGCCAACGCCGTGGTCCGGGTGGAAAGCAACTACCGCGCCGACATGACCGGCAGCGCCGGCGAAATCGGCCTGATGCAGATCAAGCTCGAAACGGCGCGCGGCCTTGGCTATACCGGCACCCGCCAGGCGCTCTACAATCCCGAAACCAATATCCGCTGGGGCATGAAATATCTTGCCGGGGCACACAAGCTCGGCAACGGCACGACCTGCGGCACTATCCTGCGCTACAATGCCGGTCATGGCGCAACGCGCATGAATCCGGTCTCGGCCAACTACTGCGCCAAGGTGAAGATGGAAATGGCTTCCAACTAAAACCGTTGGAGACCTGTTCAAAGATGAAGGCCGGATAACCAATCCGGCCTTTTTCATTTGCGTTTTTGCTGCGAAACCCTTTTATACGCTTCGTCAGCTGGCCGGGCAGCCGCGCATGTCAGAAGCCGAAAGGCGGCATGTGAGGAAAGTCCGGGCTCCAGGGAAACACGGTGCCGGATAACGTCCGGCGGGGGCGACCCCAGGGAAAGTGCCACAGAAAGGAAACCGCCCCGTCTTTCGTTGCGCCGGATCATTGCCGGTTGGGCGCAAGGAATGACGGGGTAAGGGTGAAAGGGTGGGGTAAGAGCCCACCGCGTTGCTGGTAACAGGAACGGCAAGGTAAACCCCACCGGGAGCAAAACCGAATAGGGACGGCGTGTCAGGCGAAAGCCTGGCGATCAGTTTCCGGTCAGTCGTCCGGGTAGGTTGCAGGAGGCGGATGGCAACATCCGTCCAAGATGAATGGCTGCCGCGCCGGACGCAAGTCCGGCCATACAGAACCCGGCTTACAGGCCAGCTGACACTTCATTCCCCTTCTGCCGCGGCATGCCAGCACTTGTGCGTGGTGAGCTTGTCAAACCACGCACCACGCCTCAGCAAAGGCTTCAATCATACCGCCCAACCGGTTTCCTAACCGTTCATTAAGCTTAATGAGCCATAAATTCAGAATCGCCGGAAGTGCGTCTGATTGCAGGCTTGCTCCCACCATGTGTTCTCTAATCCCATTGACGCCCATAGTGCCCCATGATATCGATTGGTTTCATCAGTAGCGTTCAGTCGACACGGTGTTTCCCGACATTGGATTTGGCATGCCAGGGCTTGCATTCGGCCCGTTCGGCCAATGCTTCCGCGGCTATTGATGGGGCTCCCAGGGGTGGAGCAGGGGTAGAAATGAAACAGGCCTTCGTGGCGGAAACGGCGGTGTTGCGTTTTGAACCGGTTCCTCGGACATGTAACGAACAGGATCGATGCGAAGGGACGGGTTTCCGTGCCGGCGCATTTCCGTTCGATCATCCAGCAGACCGGCCACACGGAACTGTACGCCCTGCGCTCCCTGCATCTTCCTGCCCTCGATGCGGGCGGACCGGATCTGCTGACGCGCTTCGACAAGCGGCTGGAGAGCGAGGATCCCTTCGCCGAAATGGCAGACGATATGTCTTTCTACCTGCATGCGGATGGCGGCTTTCTCAAGCTGGACGCGGATGGACGGATCACGGTGACGGATTTCCTGCGCGAGCATACGGGCATCACGACCGATGTGACCTTTGCGGGGGCGAACACGCATTTTCAGATGTGGCAGCCGGAGCAGTTCGAAACGCATCGGGCAAAGGTTCGTCAACGCCTGATGGAGCGGCGGCGGCTGGAAAATCTGGACAATCAGACAGGAAACAGGTGATGGCGGGTGCGGGCGGTCAGGATGCAGCGCGCCACATACCCGTCCTGCTCGATGAAGTCATTGCCGCACTGAAACCCGGTCCCGGTCAATTGATCATCGACGGCACGTTCGGTGCAGGCGGTTATACCCGCCGTATTCTCGATACCGGCGCATCGGTGACCGCCATCGACCGGGATCCCTCGGCCATCGAAGCCGGGCGGGCGCTGGAAAAGGCCCATGCGGGCCGCCTCACGCTCGTGCAGGGCACTTTCTCGACACTGGATCAGGTTGCATTGCTGGGTGCTCCCGACGGAATCGTGCTGGACATCGGCGTGTCATCGATGCAGATCGACGAGGCCGAGCGCGGCTTTTCCTTCCAGAAGGACGGTCCGCTCGACATGCGCATGTCAAGTTCAGGGCCAAGCGCCGCCGACGTGGTCAATCGGCTCAAGACGGGCGATCTTGCCCGCATCTTCAATTTCCTCGGCGAGGAGCGCCATGCGGGCCGCATCGCGCGCATGATCGAAAAACGCCGCACCACCGAGCCGTTTCACCGCACCCGCGATCTGGCCAATGCCATCGAGGCGCTGGTCGGGCGCAATCCGAAGATTCCGATCCATCCGGCGACGCGCGTGTTCCAGGCGCTGCGCATTTTCGTCAATGACGAACTGGGCGAACTCGTCCGCGCGCTGCACGCGGCCGAGCGGGCACTCAAGCCGGGCGGCCGCCTGGTTGTCGTGACCTTCCATTCGCTCGAGGACCGCATCGTCAAGCGCTTCTTCAACGACCGCGCCGGTTCGAGCGGCGGTTCGCGCCATCTGCCGCAGGTGCAGGTGCGCCTGGCAAGCTTCACCCCCATCGGCAAGGGCGTGGTTGCGCCGACCGAGGCGGAGACGGAAAGCAATCCACGTGCGCGCTCGGCCAAGCTGCGTGCCGCCATCCGCACCGAAAACCCGCCGCTGGCTGAAGATCATTCGATCTACGGCCTGCCCAGTCTTCCGCATTTTCATGAAACGGCGAGGAGCTGATCCATGCTGCGCACCTTCGACATCATATTGATCGGGCTGATGATCGCAGCGGCCGGCATCACCTATAAAATCAAGCACGATGCTGAAAAGCAGATGACGGAAGTGCACAAGATCCAGCGGATGATCGCCGACGAGAAGGATACGATTGACCTCCTGAAGGCCGACTGGAGCCTGCTGACGCAGCCGAACCGCCTGCAGAAGCTGGTTGCCTCCTTCCAGGGCCAGCTCAACCTGCAGCCGGTCGAGGCGCAGCAGATCGCCAACATCAACGAGATTCCGAAAGCCAAGCCAGCGGCCGAAAAGATCGATGACGTCGCCAACCTCATCACCGAGGCCGATGCGGGGCCTGCCGTGAAAAAGACCGATACGATCAAGACCGGCAGCGTGCGCAGGGCAACCGTTGCGGCCGTCCCCGGCGCGAAACCGAAGGGGGCTGCGCATTAAGATGGGCATCTGGATCAAGCGGAAAACAGCGCAGCTGGAAAACGGAACGGCACCGGCATTCGAAATGGATGCGCGCAAGAAGAAGACGGGCAATCGCGCACGCAACCGCGTGATGATGGCCATGATCTGCTTTATCGGCATTTATGGCGTCATCAGCGGACGCCTGATTTTCTACGGGATGCAGGAAGATACCACCGGCTACAACGGTCCGACCGGCACCGTTCTGGCCTCGCGTCCGGATATTCTCGACCGCAACGGCGAAGTGCTGGCAACCGATATCAAGACCGCATCGCTCTATGCCGAGCCGCGCAAGATCATCGATCCCGATGAGGCCTATGAGTTGCTGTCGACCGTCCTGCCCGATCTCAACTTCGAACAGACCTACAGCCGCCTGAAGAGCGGCGCAGGCTTTGCCTGGCTGAAGCGCGGCCTGACACCGCAGCAGAAGAGCCAGATCATGGCGCTGGGCATTCCCGGCATCGGCTTCCGCACGGAAAAATCACGCTTCTATCCCGGCGGCCCGACCGCGTCGCATATCCTTGGTCTCGTCAATATCGACAATCAGGGCATTGCCGGCATGGAGAAGTACATCGACTCGCAGGGGCTGTCGGACCTGCGCGATGTCGGCCTTGCGGACGGCCGTTCGCTGGCGCCGGTGCGCCTGTCGATCGACTTGCGCGTCCAGCACGTGGTGCGCGACGTCGTGGTCAATGCGATGCAGAAATACCGCGCCATTGCGGCGGGTGCCGTTGTTCTCAACGTCAATACCGGCGAAGTGATGGCCATGGCCTCGGCACCGGATTTTGATCCGAACAACCCGTTCAATGCGCTCGACAAGGACCACCTCAACCGCATGTCGGCCGGTCTCTACGAGATGGGCTCGACGATCAAGAGCTTCACCACCGCCATGTCGCTCGACCATGGGGCGACGCTGAACACCACCTATGACGCGACACGCCCGATCACCATCGGCCGCCAGACGATCCACGATTTCCACGGCAAGGCGCGTGTGCTGACCCTGCCGGAAGTCTTCGTCTTCTCCTCCAACATCGGCTCGGCGCGGGAAGCCGATGCGGTGGGCATCGAAAATCACCGGGCGTTCCTGACGCGTCTCGGCCTGCTCGATCCGATGAAGACGGAACTGCCCGAGGTCGCCAAGCCCTATTCGCCGAAAGTGTGGAAGAAGGTGAATTCGATCACGATCTCCTTCGGCCACGGCATGGCCACGACACCGCTGCAGACGGCGGTCGGCGCCGCGGCGCTGGTCAATGGCGGCCGGCTGATCGAACCGACCTTCCTGCCGCGTACGCTGGAACAGGCGCAGACCATGGCCGAACAGGTCATCAAGCCGAAAACCAGCGATGACATGCGCTATCTCTACAAGCTCAACGGCGACACCGGCTCGGGCCGCAACGCCAATGTCAAGGGCTATCGCGTCGGCGGCAAGACGGGTACGGCGGACAAGGTCGTCAATGGCCGCTATGCCAAGGATCTGCGGTTCAACGCCTTCGTGGCGGCCTTTCCGATCGAAAAACCGGAATATGTCGTTTTGACCATTATCGACGAACCAAAGCCTGCCGAAGGGCAGAGCAGCGGTATCGCAGCCTTCAACGCGGCACCCATGGTGGCGGAAATTATCCGCAGATCCGCATCGTTTCTCGGGGTAAAGCCCGATTTCGGCCAACAAGTCGCGCCATTGCAGGTTTCCTACGACAGTGATGAGTAAAGCAGATTCGGTCATGAAACTGAAAGAATTGAACGGCATACCTGCCCTGGCAATCTCCGAATTCGGGGAAACGACGATCAATGGCCTGACTTCCGATTCGCGTGAGGTCAAGCCCGGTTTCCTCTTCGCGGCCCTGAAAGGCTCGAAGGCGGATGGCAGCGTTTATGCCGCCGATGCGGCAAAACGCGGCGCTGCGATCATCGTTGCCGCCAGCGCTTCCAAGCTGAGCAACGTCTCCGCGCCGATCATCTATGTGGACGATCCGCGCCGTGCGCTCGCGCTTGCGGCTGCCAGCTTCTACCGGGTGCAGCCGGATGTGATGGTCGCCATCACCGGCACCAGCGGCAAGACATCGGTGGCCTCCTTCACCCGCCAGATCTGGGCCAATGCCGGTTTCGCCTCGGCCAGCATCGGCACGACAGGCGTGGTTTCGCCGACGCGCAATGATTACGGTTCGCTGACCACGCCTGATCCCGTCGAACTGCACAAGCTGCTGAGCGAACTGGTCGAAGAGGGTGTCACCCATGCGGCCATGGAAGCCTCGTCGCATGGCCTTGACCAGCGCCGCCTCGATGGTGTGAAGCTGTCGGCCGGTGCTTTCACCAATCTTGGCCGCGACCACATGGATTATCATCCGACGGTCGAGGAATATCACGCCGCCAAACTGCGTCTGTTCAGGGAACTGCTGCCGAAGGGCGCGCCTGCCGTCATTTTTGCTGACGATCCCTTTTCCAAGCCGACCATCGCCGCCGCCACCGAAGCCGGTTGCAAGGTGCTGACGGTCGGCCGCAAGGGCGAATTCATCACGTTGAAGCGTGTCGAGCATGAGCGGTTCCGCCAGCATGTGGAAGTGCAGATCGCCGGCGAGATCTTTGAGATCACGCTGCCGCTGGCAGGAGATTTCCAGGTGGCCAATGGTCTTGTGGCCGCAGGGCTTGCCATTGCCACCGGAGTTCCCGCCGCTGCGGCCATGCGCGGCCTTGAGCGGCTGAAGGGCGCGCCGGGACGGCTCGATCTTGTCGGCGCGACGGAAGAGGGGGCGCCCGCTTATGTCGATTACGCCCACAAGCCCGATGCGCTGGAAAACGTGCTCACCTCGGTCCGTCCCTTCACGACAGGGCGCGTCATCGTGGTGTTCGGCTGCGGCGGCGACCGCGACAAGGGCAAGCGCCCGATGATGGGCGAAATCGCCACGCGCCTTGCCGATGTCGTCATCGTGACCGATGACAACCCGCGCTCGGAAGTTCCCGCCACCATCCGCGCTGAAATTCTCGCTGCCGCTCCCGGCGCGCAGGAGATCGGCGACCGGCATGAGGCGATCCGCGTGGCGGTTGCCATGATGAAATCCGGCGATACGCTGATTGTTGCGGGCAAGGGCCACGAAGAAGGCCAGACCGTCGGCACCGTCGTGCTGCCGTTCTCCGATCACACGGAAGTCGCCCAGGCCCTGAAGGACCGCCTGGCCCGGGAGCGCAATCCATGAGTTTGCTCTGGACCTCCGAAGCCATGATTGAGGCCATGAACGGCCGTCCGGTTGGCGCGCTGCCCGAAGGCATTACCGGGATTTCCATCGATACGCGCACCCTGCGCAAGGGTGAGGCGTTCTTCGCCATCAAGGGCGATGCGCTCGACGGGCATGATTTTGCCACGGCGGCGGTGGCTGCCGGCGCGGCGCTGCTCGTGGTTGCGGAAGTGAAGCTGCCCGCGCTCGGCAAGCTCAAGACCCCGATGATCGTGGTCGATGACGTGCTGGCAGCCATGACGCGGCTCGGCCTTGCGGCGCGCGAACGCTCCCATGCCCAGATCATCGCCGTGACCGGTTCCGTCGGCAAGACGACCACCAAGGAAGCGCTGCGGCACGTCCTGGCGGATTCGGGCAAGGTGCATGCATCGGTTGCCTCGTTCAACAATCACTGGGGCGTGCCGCTGACGCTCGCCCGCATGCCCGAGGACACGGATTACGGCGTTTTCGAAATCGGCATGAACCACGCGGACGAGATTCGTCCGCTGGTGAAGATGGTTCGCCCGCATGTGGCGATCGTCACGCTGATCGCTCCGGCGCATCTTGGCCATTTCAAGAACCTGCAGGAAATCGCGACGGCAAAAGCCGAGATTTTTGAAGGGCTTGTGCCCGGCGGCTATGCCTTGCTCAATCGCGACGACAAGCACTACAAGCTCCTGGAAACGCTGGCGCGCAACGCCGGTGTCGAGCACATCAAGAGTTTTGGTGAGAATGCCCGGGCGGATTACCGCCTGCGCGCGCTCAAGCTGCACGATGCCTGCTCCTGCATGACCGTGCGGCTCGCCGGTTCCGAAGCCGTCGTCAAGGTCGGCGCTCCGGGCAGGCACATCGTGCAGAACGTTCTGGCAGTGCTCGGCGCGGCGCATCTGACCGGCGCCGACATGACCAAGGTCACGCTGGCGCTGGCATCGCTGCGGCCGGAGAGCGGGCGCGGTGCGCGCCACCTGCTCGAAATCGGCAATGGCACGTTCACGCTGATCGATGAGAGCTACAACGCCAATCCGGCTTCGGTGCGCGCATCGATAGAGCTTCTGGCTGCCGCCGTGCCCACGGGCAAGGGGCGCCGCATTGCCGTGCTCGGCGACATGCTGGAACTCGGCAAGCAGGCGCCGAAGCTGCATGCGGACCTGACGCCGGTCATCACAGCCAATCATATCAACATGGTTTTTCTCGGCGGGCCCGAAATGGCGGCGCTTAAAGCCGCCTTGCCGGTTGAATTTCACGCCGAATACAGGCAGAGCGTCGACGAATTGCAGTCAAATCTGCTGAACACGATCAGGGCCGGTGATGTGATCATGATCAAATCATCGAAAGGAATCGGTTTTGTCCGGATCGTCAAGGCAATCCTACAGAAGTACAACGCCGTGGAGCCCGCCGGTCCTGCCGAGTGAGCTTACGGGGATGGGGACATAGTCTATGCTTTATTATCTGGCCGGTCTGGCGGAACATATCCAATTTCTGAACGTGTTCCGCTACATCACGTTCAGGACCGGCGGCGCGCTGATCACCTCGGCGCTGATCGTGTTTCTGTTCGGTCCCCGCATCATCGACTCCCTGCGTGTCCGGCAGGGCCGCGGCCAGCCGATCCGCGCGGACGGCCCGCAAACCCACTTCAAGAAGGCCGGGACGCCAACCATGGGCGGCCTGATGATCATGACCGGTATCCTGATCTCGTCGCTGCTCTGGGCCAACTGGTCCAACATCTATGTCTGGGTCGTGCTTCTGGTTGCCGTGAGCTTCGGGGCCATCGGCTTCTACGATGATTATCTCAAGGTCAGCAAACAGTCGTTCAAGGGCTTTTCAGCCCGCGCGCGCCTCGGCATCGAGTTTCTGGTCGCCGCGCTGGCCGGTCTTGCCATCATGTGGGCGGGGCAGGAACCGTTCTCTTCGTCCCTGACCTTCCCCTTTGCCAAGCAGCTGATCCTCAATCTCGGCATTTTCTTCGTTCCCTTTGCCGCCTTCGTCATGGTCGGCGCGGGCAATGCTGTCAATTTCACCGACGGTCTCGATGGTCTTGCCACCGTTCCGGTGATGATCGCCGCCGCCTCGTTCGGGGTGATCGCCTACCTCGCCGGTAATGCGATCTTTGCCGATTACCTGCAGATCCATTTCACGCCGGGCACAGGTGAACTTGCCGTGGTTCTCGGCGCTGTCATCGGCGCCGGTCTCGGATTCCTCTGGTTCAATGCACCGCCCGCCGCCATTTTCATGGGTGATACCGGGTCGCTGGCGCTGGGCGGCCTCATCGGTGCCGTCGCCGTTGCCACCAAGCACGAAATCGTCCTGGCCATCATCGGCGGTGTCTTTGTCATGGAAGCAATGTCGGTCATCATCCAGGTCACCTCGTTCAAGCTGACGGGAAAACGCGTGTTCCTGATGGCGCCGATCCACCACCATTTCGAAAAGAAGGGCTGGACCGAGAGCCAGGTCGTGATCCGCTTCTGGATCATCGCCGTCATTCTCGCGCTGATCGGCCTTTCCACACTCAAGCTCAGATAAGGCCAGTTGCATGATCGCTGCCCACTCCTTGCAGGACAAGACCGTCGCGCTCTTCGGGCTCGGCGGGTCGGGTATTGCGACGGCAAAGGCGATTGCAGCCGGCGGTGCGAAGGTCATTGCCTGGGACGACAATCCGGAGAGCGTTGCGCGGGCGCAGGGTGCCGGCATCGAAACCAGTGACCTGCGGTTGGTCGACTGGAAGCAGTTCTCGTCATTTGTCCTGTCGCCCGGTGTGCCGCTGACCCATCCGCGCCCGCACTGGACGGTGGATCTCGCCCGCGCCGCAGGCGTTGAAATCATCGGCGATGTCGAACTCTTCGTGCGCGAGCGCAATCTGGTGGGAAAGAACAGCCCGTTCATCGCCATCACCGGCACCAACGGCAAGTCGACGACGACGGCGCTGATCGCCCATATCATCAGGGCGTCGGGCCGTGACATGCAGCTTGGCGGCAATATCGGCACCGCCGTCATGACACTGGAGCCGCCGGCGGATGGCCGCCACTATGTCGTGGAATGCTCGTCCTACCAGATCGATCTGGCACCGTCGATCAATCCGACCGCCGGTATCCTTCTGAACCTGACGCCGGATCATCTCGACCGGCATGGCACCATGCAGCACTATGCCGAGATCAAGGAACGGCTGGTGGCGGGCAGCGAGACGGCGATTGTCGGTGTCGACGACAGTTTCTGTGCCGCCATTGCCGACCGGCTGGAGCGTGCAGGCAAGCCGGTGATCCGCATTTCCAAGCGCCTGCCTGTCCCGAACGGTTATTTTGCCGACGGGGCGACGCTGTATCTGGCCGAAAACGGCGCGAAAACTGCCGTCGCCTCGCTGCATGGCATCGGGTCGCTGCGCGGCGAACACAATGCGCAGAACGCGTTGGCAGCCTTTGCCGCCTGCCGCTCGGTCGGCCTCTCGGCGGATGAGATCAATGCGGGCCTCAAAACCTTTCCTGGCCTTGCGCACCGCATGGAGCAGGTGGCGCGGCAGGGCAGGACGTTGTTCGTCAACGATTCCAAGGCGACCAATGCGGATGCGGCCGCGCCCGCGCTGTCGTCCTTCCCGCGCATCTACTGGATTGCGGGTGGTTTGCCCAAGGAGGGCGGCATTGCTTCGCTTTCGGGCTTTTTCCCGCGCATCGCCAAGGCCTATCTGATCGGCGAGGCGGCACCGCAATTCGCCGCAACGCTTGGCGAGGCGGCACCCTATGAGATTTCGGGCACGATCAGTGCAGCGGTGGAACATGCCGCGCGGGACGCGGCTGGCGACGGATCGCAGGAAGCTGTGGTCCTGCTGTCGCCCGCCTGTGCCAGTTTCGACCAGTTTCAGAATTTCGAGAAACGCGGCGAGGCATTCCGCTCCGCCGTATTGGCGCTTGCAGGCGCTTCACCGATTGAAGGGGCAAACTGATGGTAAGCCGCATTGACCGTGGACCCGTCGCCGACTGGTGGTGGACAATTGACCGTTTCCTTTTGGCCGCCTGCCTCAGCCTGATGGGCCTCGGCATCCTTCTCTCCTTCGCCGCGAGCCCCGCCGTTGCCGAGCGCATCGGTCTTGAGAGTTTTTACTTCGTCAAGCACCAGTCGATGTTCATGGTGCCTGCGGTGTTCGTCATGTTCGCCGTGTCGTTCATGGCGCCGCGCACCATCCGGCGCTTTGCCATCATCCTGCTTGGTCTTTCCATGCTGGCGATGGTTGGCGCCCTGTTCTTCGGCATCGAAGTCAAAGGCGCGCGCCGCTGGGTGTCGCTGGCGGGCATCTCCATCCAGCCATCCGAATTCATGAAACCGGCCTTTGTCATTGTCTGCGCCTGGCTGTTTTCCGAGAATGAGCGGCGCAAGGATATTCCCGGCAACTTCTTCTCCATGGTGCTGTTCGGCGTTGTCGCGGCATTGCTGGTGGCACAGCCCGACCTTGGCCAGACCATTCTGACCGCCATCACCTGGGGCGCCATGTTCTTCATGGCCGGTGTGCCGTGGTTGTGGATCATCAGCCTTGGCGTTCTCGGCGTTGCCGGTTTCTTCGGCGCCTACACGATCTTCCCGCACGTGGCGGGCCGTATCGACCGTTTCATGACCGGCGAAGGCGATACGTTCCAGGTGGATGCCGGGCGCGAAGCGATCATCCGCGGCGGCTGGCTCGGGCAAGGGCCCGGCGAAGGCACCATCAAGCGCATCATCCCTGACAGCCACACGGACTTCATCTTCTCGGTGACCGCCGAGGAGTATGGCATCGCGCTCTGCCTGCTGATCGTGCTGATCTTCGCCTTCATCGTCATTCGCGGCCTGTCGATCGCGCTGAAGGAGCGGGACGATTTCACCCGCCTTGCCGTCTCCGGCCTCGTCATCCTGTTCGGCTTCCAGTCGATCATCAACATTTCGGTGAACCTGCACCTGATGCCCGCAAAGGGCATGACGCTGCCGTTCATCTCCTATGGCGGCTCCTCGCTCATCTCGGTGGCAATTTCGACGGGACTGCTGCTGGCGCTGACAAGGCGCAGACCCGAGGGCAGGCGGTCGGCGACGCTGGCAAACACCAAAACGCCGTCACTGGCCAACGCTATCTGAGGGACTGATGTCGAAGGGGATTATTGTTCTGTGTGCCGGGGGCACGGGCGGGCACCTGTTTCCGGCGGAAGCGCTGGCGCATGTGCTGATCGAACGCGGCTGGGATATCCATCTGGCAACCGATGACCGCGCCGAACGGTTCGCCGGGAGCTTTCCGGCCAAGGAAATCCATGTGGTGCGCTCCGCTACCATCGGCGGGCGCAACCCGATTTCTCTCGTCCGCACCTTCTGGACGCTTTGGCAGGGCAATCTCGATTCCCGCAAACTGTTCCGGCGCCTGAAGCCGAAGCTGGTGGCGGGCTTCGGCGGCTATCCGACCCTGCCGCCGCTCTATGCGGCGACGGCGCTGAGAATCCCGACGCTCATCCACGAACAGAATGCCGTGATGGGCCGTGCCAACAAGGCGCTGGCTGCCCGCGTCAATGCCATTGCCGGCGGGTTCCTGCCGCAGGGCGAAGGCCCCTATGCAGCTAAGATCGTGGTGACGGGCAATCCCGTTCGCCCGGCCGTGCTGGCGGAGGTCGGCAAGGCCTACAAGGCATCGCAGGCGCACCAGCCGTTTCATTTTCTGGTGTTCGGCGGTAGCCAGGGCGCGTCATACTTTTCAACTGCCATCCCCGCTGCCATCCAGCTTCTGTCGCCGGAGGACCGGGCCCGTCTGGTGCTGACACAGCAGGCGCGCGCCGAGGACGAGGCGCAGGTGCGCTCCGCCTATCAGGCCATGGGCGTCAAGGCCGAGGTCGCGCCGTTCTTCAAGGATATGCCGCGGCGCATTTCCGACGCGCATTTCGTCCTGTCGCGCTCCGGCGCCTCGACCGTGTCGGAAATCGCGGCTATCGGCCGCCCGGCCATTCTCGTTCCCTTCCCGCATGCGCTTGACCATGATCAGGCGGCCAATGCCGCTGCCTTGCAGGCCGCGGGCGGAGCTGATGTCATCAAGCAGTCGGAACTGTCGCCGGAGCGGATCGCCCATATCCTCTCCAGCGCCATGCACGAACCGACGCGGCTGGCATTTATTGCGGAAAAAGCCCGCTCGACGGGCAAGCCGGACGCTGCAAGGTTGCTTGCCGACCTCACAGAGGCTATTGCATCCGGCCAATCCCTTACGGTGAGATGAGTTCGCTATGACCTCGTCTCCTTCTGAAGTTTTCAAAAAAGGAGTGCGTCCATGAAGATGCCGCTCAACATCGGTCTTGTTCATTTCATCGGTATCGGCGGTATCGGCATGAGCGGTATTGCCGAAGTCCTGCACAATCTCGGCTACAAGGTTCAGGGTTCCGATCAGGCGGACAGCGCCAATGTGCAGCGTCTGCGCGACAAGGGGATCGAGGTCTTTGTCGGACACGATGCGGATAATCTCGGCGACGCCGAGGTTATCGTGGTGTCGACGGCGATCAAGAAGAGCAATCCGGAACTCGTTGCCGCGCGCGAAAAACTTTTGCCCATCGTGCGCCGGGCGGAAATGCTGGCGGAACTCATGCGCTTCCGTCAGGCGGTTGCCATCGGCGGCACGCACGGCAAGACCACAACCACCTCGATGGTGGCAACGCTGCTCGATGCAGGCAATCTCGATCCGACCGTCATCAATGGCGGCATCATCAATGCCTATGGCACCAATGCCCGCATGGGCGCGGGCGAATGGATGGTGGTGGAAGCCGACGAGAGCGACGGCACCTTCCTGAAGCTGCCTGCCGACATCGCCGTGGTCACCAATATCGATCCGGAGCATCTCGATCACTACGGCACGTTCGACCGGGTGCGCGAAGCCTTCCGGCAGTTCGTCGAGAACGTGCCGTTCTACGGCTTCGGCGTCATGTGCCTCGACCATCCGGAAGTGCAGTCGCTGGTCTCGCGCATCGAGGACCGCCGTGTCATCACCTATGGTGAAAACCCGCAGGCGGACGTGCGTTTCGTCAATCTCGTGGTCGATGGTCCGACCTCGCAGTTCGACGTGCAGATTTCCAGGCGCAAGACCGGCGAGACCACCGAGATCAAGGGCCTGCGGCTGCCGATGCCCGGCAGGCACAATGTGTCGAATGCGACAGCGGCGATTGCCGTGGCGCACGAGCTCGGCATTTCGGCTGAGGACATCAAGAAGGGCCTGTCGTCTTTCGGCGGCGTGAAGCGGCGCTTTACCCATACCGGTTCATGGAAGGGCGTCGACGTGTTCGACGATTACGGGCATCACCCGGTCGAGATCAAGGCGGTCCTGAAGGCTGCGCGTGATTCCGCCAAGGGCCGCGTCATTGCGGTCGTCCAGCCGCACCGGTTTACCCGTCTGGCGAGCCTCTTCGATGAATTCGCTGCGTGTTTCAACGATGCCGATACCGTGATCGTCGCGCCGGTCTATACCGCAGGTGAAGACCCGATCGAGGGCGTCACATCGGAAGCGCTGGTTTCCCGCATCAGGACGGCGGCGCACCGCGACGCCCGCTACATCAACGGTCCGCAGGAAATCGCGCCATTGATCGCCACCATCGCCAAGCCTGACGATTTTGTGATTTTCCTGGGTGCCGGCAACATCACCCAGTGGGCCTATGCCTTGCCAAAAGAGCTGGCTGCGCTTTAGAGCATTCTCCGGCCATAGTGACCTATTCTGGCGGAGGAATGTTGGGCCAAGATCAAGCAAAGACAGGAAGGCCCGCACCCTTCGTGCGGGCGAGTGGCTTTGCGCCGGAATTGGCGCAACAGGCTCCGTCCCTTCGGGTTTCCGGCTGGCGGACACCCACTTTGTCAGGCGGCGTCGCCCGATGGAAAGACATCGGCCTCGCCACCTTCCGCGTGGACTGTCTCGCCATCCGGGAAACAGAATATGGCCAATATGGCCGGAAAATGCTCTAATTTTGCGGTTGCGTCCGGTTCGACGGCCGGACGCCATAACTGCTGGAAGGATATCATGTCTTCAAGGATTGACGGCGAGGCCCTGCTTGGCAAGCTGGGGGATCGTTTCTCGGGGCTGCGCGGGCGGCTGACGCCCAATATGGGTATGGAAAAGGTGACCTGGTTCCGCGCCGGCGGTCCGGCGGAAGTCATGTTCCAGCCTGCCGACGAAGAAGATCTGGCAGCCTTCCTGCAGGCCGTTCCCGAAGAATATCCCATCCTTGTCGTGGGCATCGGTTCCAACCTTCTGGTGCGCGACGGCGGCGTGCCGGGTTTTGTCGTGCGCCTCTCCGCCAAGGGCTTCGGCGATGTCGAGCGCGTCGGCGATACGCAGTTGCGGGCGGGTGCCGCGACCCCGGACAAGCGGCTTGCCGCGGCGGCGCTTGAGGCGAAGATCGCCGGTTTCCATTTCTACCACGGCATTCCCGGTGGGCTGGGCGGCGCGCTGCGCATGAACGCCGGTGCCAACGGGGTCGAGACGCGCGAGCGGGTGATCGAGGTGCGGGCACTCGACCGCAGGGGCAATGTGCATATCCTGTCCAATGCCGACATGGGCTATGCCTATCGCCATTCCGGTGCTGCCAAGGACCTGATCTTCACCTCCGCATTGCTGGAAGGAACGCCCGGCGAAACCCATGCCATTCAGGCGGCGATGCATGCGGTGCAGCAGCACCGCGAAACCGTGCAGCCGATCCGCGAGAAGACCGGCGGCTCGACCTTCAAGAACCCGGAAGGCACATCCGCCTGGAAGGAAATCGACGCGGCGGGCGGTCGCGGCCTGATGATCGGTGGCGCACAGATGTCACCGATGCACTGCAATTTCATGATCAATACCGGCACCGCCAGCGGACATGATCTGGAAACGCTCGGCGAGACGATCCGCTCGCTCGTGCTGCAAAACTCCGGCATCCATCTGCACTGGGAAATCAAGCGTCTGGGGCTTTTCCGTCCCGGCCAGGAAGTGCAGGAGTATATGGGGCAGCTTTTGTAGCAAAAACCGAAATTTTTTTACGATGAATCAGAGGCGCGTTTGCCTCTGATTTTGTTTCCGAAATCGAATCGCAAACACTTTTTTTTACGCCAAATTTCATTGTTGAATCAAAGGGGACTTGTCACGGAATCAACTCTCTGATTCTTTAGGGGCAAGCGTTAACTGATTTGAGTCGGCTGATTTGGTCAGCCTCGGGTGCCTGCGGTCTCGATCGCCGGGCGTGCAGAGACTCATGTCGTTTTTCGGCTTTGATGGGGATGTGTACAAGGGGTTGCCTTCATGGCGAAAAAGCATGTTGCGGTGCTGATGGGCGGATTTTCATCGGAGCGTCCGGTGAGTCTCTCCTCGGGCAATGCCTGCGCCGATGCTTTGGAGGCCGAGGGCTATCCGGTCACTCGCGTCGACGTGACCCGGGACATCGCCAGCGTGCTGGCAGAGCTGCGCCCCGATGTGGTGTTCAACGCGCTGCATGGTCCTTTCGGCGAGGACGGTACGATCCAGGGCATCCTCGAATATCTGGAAATTCCCTATACCCATTCCGGCGTGCTTGCGTCGGCGCTGGCCATGGACAAGGAGCAGGCGAAGACCATCGCCAGGGCTGCCGGTATTCCCGTGGCCGAAGCCAAGGTGATGAACCGTTTCGATTTCACCACGAAACATCCGATGAAGCCGCCCTATGTGGTCAAGCCCGTCAATGAGGGGTCGAGCTTCGGTGTCGTCATTGTCAAGGAGGATCAGTCGCATCCGCCGCAGGTGATCACCTCGGCGGAATGGAAATATGGCAACACCGTCATGGTCGAACGCTACATCCATGGGCGCGAACTGACATGCGCCGTGATGGGCGATGTGGCCATCGGGGTGTGTGAAATCATTCCCGTGGGTCATCAGTTCTACGATTATGATTCAAAATATGTTGCAGGCGGATCAAATCATGTGTGTCCGGCTAAAATTTCACTAAAAATTTACCAAAAAATACAAACACTAGCACTCAAGGCGCATCAGGCAATTGGATGTAAAGGGATTAGCCGGTCGGACTTCCGTTACGACGACCGTTTTTCCGAAGATGGCGAACTGATTTGGCTGGAGATAAACACCCAGCCGGGCATGACTCCAACATCTCTTGTACCTGATATCGCCAAAGCCGCGGGGCATACCTTCGGTGAATTGTTGAGTTGGATGGTGGAGGACGCATCGTGTTTGCGTTGAAGGGCAAAAAAGGACACCCCCGGGGTGTGGCGCCAGTGTCTTCGGACAGGATGGCGGCTTTTGGCCGTTTCCGCTTCGTCCTGCCGAAATTCCTGCGCAAGCCTGTGCGCGTCTTCACCCGCATGGTCGAAGGGGAGGTTCATATCCCCAACCATACGGGAACCCTCGGTGCTGTCGTCTTTCTGGCTCTGACCGGCGCTTACGGTGCCATTCTTGGCGGCCATGCTCCCGAGGTGGTCAAGGTAACGACATCGACCTTCGGTTTTGCCATCGAAGACGTGAAGGTGGTCGGCAACAAGGAAACCTCCGAGATCGACGTGCTCGGCGCGCTGGGCCTCGATGGCGAGACCTCGCTGGTCGGCCTGAGTGCCGCCGATGCGCAGAAGGCCGTGGCAACGCTGCCGTGGGTTGAATCCGTCGATGTGTTCAAGGTCTATCCGAACACGATCCAGATTTCGATTCACGAGCGCTCCGCCCTGGCTGTGTGGCAGAACGGCGATGATCTCTCGATCATCGACGAGGATGGCCGCGTGATCGTTCCCTATTCGTCCGGCCGCCATTCGGCGCTGCCGCTGATCATGGGCGCGGGTGCCGACAAGCAGGCGAAAATGCTGTTCGCGCAGATTGCAGCGTTTCCGGATGTCGTATCGCAGGTCCGTGCCTATGCCCGCATCGGTGACCGGCGCTGGGATCTGATCCTGAAGAATGGCGTGACGGTGATGCTGCCGGAATTCCGTATCGATCAGGCGCTGGCCGATATCGTGAAGATGGACCGGAAGGACGGGCTGTTGTCCCGGGCGATCTCGTCGGTCGACATGCGGCTTGCCGACCGGGTTGTTTTGAAGCTGACGCCAGATGCGATGGTGCAGCGCGTAGAGTTTTTGAAGGCGCGAGACAAGGCGCCTAAGCGTTCGGAGAAGCGTATATGAGTATTCTGAACGGAAAGAGCACGTCGACTGGAGCTGCTTCCGCAAAACGGACGCGGTCTTTGACGGTTCTTGACATCGGTTCAAGCAAGGTGTGCTGCATCATCGCCCGGCTGCGTCCGCGCGAGGAAAGCGCGCATCTGCCCGGCCGCACCCATCGCATCGAGGTGCTCGGCATCGGTCACCAGAAATCACGCGGCATCAAATCAGGCGTCATCGTCAATCTCGACGCGGCCGAGCAGGCCATCCGCCTGGCCGTCGATGCGGCCGAACGCATGGCTGGCCTGACCGTCGACTCGATGATCGTCAACATTTCCGCCGGACGCCTGAAGAGCGAAAGCTTTTCCGCCAGCATCAATCTGGGCGGCCATGAAGTCGACCAGTCCGATATCCGCCGCGTGCTGGCCGCCGGTGCCAAGCAGGCGCTGGCGACGGAACGCCACCTCGTGCATTCGCTGCCCATCGGTTATGCGCTCGATGGCGAGAAGGGTATCCGCGACCCGCTTGGGATGATCGGCGATACGCTTGGGGTCGAGATGCATGTGCTGACCGCCGATGCGGCGCCGCTGCGCAACCTCGAACTCTGCGTCAACCGCTGCCACCTCTCGGTGGAGGCGATGATTGCAACCCCTTACGCCAGCGGCCTTTCGGCGCTCGTCGACGACGAAGCGGAAATGGGCGCGGCCTGCATCGACATGGGCGGCGGCACCACGACGATTTCCGTGTTCTCCGAAGGCAAGTTCATCCATGCGGATGCCATCGCCATCGGCGGCAATCACGTGACGATGGACGTGGCGCGCGGTCTTTCCGCCCATATGGACGATGCGGAGCGATTGAAGGTCATGCACGGTTCGGCCCTGCCGAGCGCTGCCGATGACCGCGATCTCATCAGCGTCTCGCCGCTCGGCAATGACGGCCGCGACGTTCCCAACCAATATCCGCGCGCGGTGCTGACACGCATCATCCGGGCGCGCGTCGAAGAAACACTGGAATTGGCACGCGACCGCCTCAACCAGTCCGGCTACGGCCAGATTGTCGGCAAGCGTGTTGTCCTGACAGGCGGGGCCAGCCAGTTGGCGGGTTTGCCTGAAGTGGCGCGCCGTATTCTGGCCCGCAACGTACGTATTGGCCGTCCTCTGGGTGTGACGGGGCTTCCCGAAGCAGCCAAGGGGCCAGCTTTCTCCGCAGCGGTGGGTCTGTTGATCTATCCGCAGGTGGCAGGAATTGAGGAGCGTTCTGTAAAGGCCGGTTCATCATCGCTGATGACGGGTACGGGTGGGCGTTTTCAGCGTATCGGCCAGTGGCTGAAAGAGAGTTTTTGATCAATCCGGGGAAACCCAAAAAAGATACCGCGGCGGCGAAGCGGTAAAGGAAAAAGGAACAAACAAATGAGCATCAATCTGCAAAAGCCGGACATTACCGAGCTTAAGCCCCGGATCACCGTGTTTGGTGTTGGCGGTGGCGGTGGCAACGCGGTCAATAACATGATCAATGCCGGTTTGCGCGGTGTTGAGTTTGTTGTGGCCAATACGGATGCGCAGGCGCTGTCGCAGTCAAAGGCTGAACGTCTCATTCAGCTCGGTGCTGCAGTGACCGAAGGCCTTGGCGCCGGTTCGCAGCCGGAAGTCGGCCGCGCCGCCGCTGAAGAATGCATCGATGAAATCAACGATCACCTGCAGGGCACGCACATGTGCTTCGTCACGGCCGGCATGGGTGGCGGTACCGGTACCGGTGCTGCGCCCGTTGTTGCCCGCGCCGCCCGCGAAAAAGGCATCCTGACCGTGGGTGTCGTCACCAAACCTTTCCATTTCGAAGGCCAGCGCCGCATGCGCACCGCCGACATGGGCATCGAGGACCTGCAGAAGAATGTCGACACACTGATCGTCATTCCGAACCAGAACCTCTTCCGCATCGCCAATGACAAGACGACCTTTGCCGATGCCTTCGCCATGGCCGACCAGGTTCTCTACTCCGGTGTTGCCTGCATCACCGACCTGATGGTCAAGGAAGGCCTGATCAACCTCGACTTCGCCGACGTGCGTTCGGTGATGCGCGAGATGGGCAAGGCGATGATGGGCACGGGCGAAGCATCCGGCGATGGCCGCGCCATGGCCGCTGCCGAAGCTGCCATTGCCAACCCGCTGCTCGACGAAACCTCGATGCGCGGCGCCAAGGGCCTGCTGATCTCGATCACGGGCGGGCGTGACATGACGCTGTTCGAAGTCGACGAAGCGGCAACGCGCATTCGCGAAGAAGTCGATCAGGATGCCAACATCATCCTCGGCGCGACCTTCGACGAAAGCCTCGAAGGCATCATCCGCGTTTCGGTCGTGGCAACGGGTATCGACAAGCAGCTGGGAGAGTCGGCCCCTGCGCCGATCGAATTTCGCCAGCCGATGAAGCCGATTGCCAAGCCGGTCCAGCAGCCGGCCGCCCGGGTCGAGACTGTTGCTCCGCGCCCTGTCGTGCAGCAGCCGGCAGCCCGCCTTGCCGATCCGGTCGCCGACGCCATCCGCGCCGCCGAAATGGAAATGCCGCAGCGCGCACCGCAGCCGGCCGAACAGGAATTCCGTCCGCAGAGCCGCATTTTCCAGGCACCTGCGCCGGAAGTGTTCGACGCACCGGTTGCCGCAGCACCGCAGCAGCCTGTCCACCAGCCCGCGCCCCAGCCGCAGGTTCAGATGCAGGCAGCGCCCGTCGCACAGCCCGCACCGGCACCGCGCATGCCAAACGTGTCCGACTTCCCGCCGGTTGTTCAGGCGGAACTCAATGCCCGCGACCATGGCCGCGACCAGGCATCCTATGACAGCCACGAAGACCGTGGCCCGATGGGTCTGCTGAAGCGCCTGACCGCCGGCCTGACCCGCCGCGAAGACGACACCGCACGGCTTGAACCGGCACAGCCGCGCGAACCGGCCATGCGCCCGGCAGAGCCGCGCCGCCCGCTGTCGCAGGATGCATCGATCTATGCACCGCGCCGTGGTCAGCTGGACGAACAGGGCCGTGTTCAGCCCCAGTCGCGCCAGTCGTCGGAAGATGATCAGCTGGAAATCCCGGCATTCCTGCGCCGCCAGGCCAACTGATCCGATCACGTATTGTTAAGAAATATGAAACCCGCCATTGTCCCAATGGCGGGTTTTTTCGTTCAAACTATTGAAAAACCTCGAAAACGACCTAGTTCTTGTCCGTGCAGGACCGTTGCGGGACTGCCGAAACCGTGATTTTGCCTGACGCCGCGTCAATTGTATCGTCCGGCGCAAAATAGCTGCGGTTCACCTTGATTCTGGCAGAACGGCACAGATTGATTTTACGATGACATGGGCAGAGCAGGGCATGGGGTCTCAGTTGCGCGACTATCAAACGACCATTGCAGAGCGGGTTTCACTGTCCGGCGTTGGCGTCCACAGCGGCGCACCCGTCACGATGACCTTCGCGCCGTCCGCCGCCGATACGGGCATCGTCTTTCACCGGCGGGATGGCGAAGGGCGCAGCCATGCCATCAAGGCGCTGGTCTCGGAAGTCGGCACGACGGATCTCAGCACCACGCTGGGCAAGCGGAGCGGCGCGACCGTCAGCACCGTTGAACATGTGATGGCCGCGATATCCGGGGCAGGGATCGACAATCTGATCATCGAGATCGACGCGCCGGAAGTGCCGATCGTCGACGGCACATCGGCCGCCTTCCTCGTGGCCTTCGATGAGGCGGGGCTGGTCCAGCAGACAGCCCGGCGGCGCTATATCCGCGTGCTCAAGCCGTCACGCATCGAGGCCGGTGCCTCCTGGGCGGAGTTCGTCCCCCATGACGGCACGCGCTACGAGGTGGAGATCGATTTCGACACGCCCGTCATCGGCAGGCAGATCTTTGCCGCAGATATGAGCGAGGCGGTGTTCCGCGACGAGATTGCGTCCGCACGCACCTTCGGGTTCATGCGCGATGTGGAAAAGCTCTGGGCTGCCGGGCTGGCGCTCGGCTCGTCACTGGATAATTCGCTTGTCATCGGCGATGACCATACGGTCATCAATCCCGGCGGCCTGCGCTTTCCCGATGAGTTCGTGCGCCACAAGACATTGGATGCCGTTGGTGATCTTGCCCTGGCAGGGGCGCCGTTCATCGGCTGCTTCCGCTCCTATCGCGGCGGCCACCGCCTGAATGCCATGGCGCTGCGGGCACTGCTGTCCGATCACTCTGCATTCGAGATCGTCGAAACGGCGGGCATCCCGGGGCGCGGGGCGTCCCTCGTCGCTGTCCATGCACCGGTGTTTGCACCCTGGGCTGTCTAGCCAGTCTTGCAATTGATGTCATGCGTGTCGAACCACGCACCACCGCTCTCTGTTCAATCCTTCTAAGCGGCCTTTGCCCCCACACGCACTGACTCGTGCAATGCCTGCAGGATGATCGATGCCAGCCGGGCCGTGACCGGCGACGGCTCCGCATCGGCCCGGTACAGGTCCAATCCCAGATTTGGCAGCAGGGGCAGCCCGTTTGCCCCAGGCGGTATCGCCTGCACCGTTCCCGGCAAGCCGATCGGCGTGCGGATGGTGAGGCCGAGCCCCGCCGCCGTTGCGGCCCACAGGCCGCCCAGGCTTGGACTGATGAACGCCAGGCGCCAGGCGATGCCGGCGCGATCCAGCGCATTGATGGCGGCGGTGCGCAACAGGCAGGGCGCTTCGAGGGCAGCCAGCGGCAGGGGTTCGGTGCCGGACTTCTGCCAGACCATGTCGGGATTGATGGAGCCGACCCAGCACATGGGAACCTCCATGACGCGTTCGCTGTTGGACAGCGGTGCGCTGTTGTTCCAGGCCAGAGCGAGGTCGAGGCGGCCGGATGCGACGCGCTCAAGCAGCTCCGCATTGCGGGCCACGCGCGCTTCGATGCGCACCTTGGGATGGGCCCGCGCAAACTGCCCGAGAATATTGGGCAGCAGGGTTTCGCCGAAATCCTCCTGCAGGCCGAGCCGTACCCAGCCTTCCAGTTCGATGCCGTGAATGGCGCTCGCCGCTTCGTCGTTGAGGTCGAGCAGGCGCCTTGCATAGGCGAGCATCGTCTCGCCCGCGTCGGTCAGGGCAAGGCCGCGCCCGGATTTCTGGAAGATCGGCGTTCCCGCCTGCTGCTCCAGCTTTTTCAGTTGGGCGCTGACCGCAGAGGTCGACCGGCCGAGCCTGTCGGCTGCCTTGGCAAAACTGCCAAGGTCGACGCCCGTCGTGAAGGTTCGCAGAACATCCAGGTCGAATATGGTCCGGCGCATATTTATCGTCCAATTTTTCAGGATCATCGATCCATATATTTCTGATTATCAGGATGATTGTGCGGTGCTAGAACCATTCCGTCAAGTTCAATTGCGCTTCACACCATGTGCCGGGGCGCCAGACAAAGAGGATCGTTCCATGCCGTTCGCCCGTATTTCCCTCATGCAGGGCAAGTCTGATGATTATCTGAAAGCCGTGTCGGACAGCCTGTATCAGGCGATGATCGAGACGTTCAATGTTCCGCAGAACGATCTCTTCCAGGTCATCCACCAGCACCGCCCGAACGAGTTCATTTTCGACCGCCATTATCTCGGCGGCCCGCGCTCCGACGACTTCATCATCTTTGCCATCACCATCGGCAAACCGCGCGATACGACGACGAAGAAGGCGTTCTACGAGCGGCTTGTCGAGAAGCTTGCGGTTTCTCCTGGCGTGCGCCCCGAGGATGTCATGATCATCATCAGCACGTCCTCGCGCGATGAATGGTCCTTCAGCAATGGCGGCATGCAGATGCTCGAAGTCGCCTGACCCGGCTTTTTCTCAGTACAGGAAATCAGTCCATGAACGACATAACCACGAAACCAAAGGCCTGTCCGGCGGAAATGACAATACGGCGGGCAGGGACGGCAATCGGACGTGCGCCGGAGGGCATATCCTCCGCGCCGTTCTGGGCGGAAATGCTTTTGGAAAGCGAAAGCGAAGGTGAGAACACCGTGATGCGTGCCACCGTTGACCCTTCGGTCATCACCCATTGGCACACCCATCCGCGCGGACAGTTTCTCTATGTCCTGTCCGGCGTCGGCATTGCCCAGAGGGACGGCGGACCGGTTGAAGAACTGCGGGCCGGGGATTGCGTCTGGTTCGCTCCGGATGAACGCCATTGGCACGGCGCCAGCGCTGACAGCGCGTTCTCCTATGTCAGCATTCAGGCCGTGCATGACGGCAAGTCGGTGCATTGGCTTGAACCCGTCATACGACAAGGAGAACGATCATGATCGCGATGCAATACAGTTTCACCCTGCCTGCCGATTATGACATGGGGATCATCGACCGGCGGATCGCCGAGAAGGGGCATCTGCTCGACAACTATCCGCATCTGCGCTTCAAGGCCTATCTGTCGGCCCGCCGCACGGATGCAACCCGCAGCCGCGACAACCTCTATGCGCCGTTTTATCTGTGGGACGATGTGGAGGGCTTGAACAATTTTCTCGGCGGGGACGGGTTTGCCGGCGTGTCGGGCGCGTTCGGCCGGCCGCAGGTAAAGTCCTGGTTTGTCTGGCAGGCCTTCGTGTCGCCCGACGTGTCGCAGGCGGCGTTTGCGACGCGGGAGATTGCGCCGGTCGACGCCTCCATGCCCCTGGGCGAAAGACGCAAACAGGAAAGCGGGCGGGTGTTACGGGATGGCGAAGACAACGGTATTCTTGCATCCGTGGCGGGTTTCGAGCCGGCCACATGGACGGTGGTGCGTTTCCGGCTGTGGGCTGCGGAGCAGCCGGAACAGGCCGATGAAGCGACCCGGATTTATCGGGTAGGGCATATGTCGCTGCCGAAATAAGGGAATATGTTCTTTTCTCAACTCATTTCTGCCTCCGCCACAAATTTGGACGAATAGATGGCAATAAGATTGCTGATTCTGTTGGCTTGTGGTTTAAGAACGCGCAACTGACAGTGAGTTTGACAGTATCTAGAGCATGATGCGCAAACGTGATATCGGATTTGCGCAGAATGCTCTAATTTCTTGAATGGGGCCTAAGACAGAATGGCGAGTTGCAGAATGTCGATGAGTGCAGGGTTTGGCAGCAAGGCCCGGTTGGCCCTTCTTATGGCGTCCGTTGCCGGTGCAACAGCCATTTCCGGTTGTGCTTCGAACGATAAGGACCTCGACCTGTCGGCCTATGTCGACACAATCGAGCCTGCCGATGTGCTGTACAATCAGGCCCTCGCCAATCTGAATGCCGGGCGCCTCGACGAGGCCGCCAAGAAGTTCGATGCCGTCGACCGCCAGCATCCCTATTCCGAGTTCGCCCGCAAGGCGCTGGTGATGGGGGCTTTCGCCAACTACCGTGCCGGCAAGTATGACGACTCGCTCGCCATGACCAAGCGCTACATCGCGCTGTATCCGACGCAGCCGGAAGCCGCCTACGCCTATTACATCACCGGCCTGTGCTATTACCGTCAGATCCCGGACGTGACGCGCGAACAGACCATGACACGCCGCTCCATCACGGCGTTCAATGAAGTCGTCGAGCGTTTCCCGCAGTCGGAATATGTCGACGATTCCAAGGAAAAGATCCGTTTCGGCCGCGACCAGCTCGCCGGCAAGGAAATGCAGGTCGGCCGCTATTATCTGGAACGCAAGGAATATCTGGCGTCGATCAAGCGCTTCCGCGGCGTTGTCGAACAATATTCCAACACCCGCCATGTCGAAGAAGCATTGGCGCGTCTGACCGAAGCCTATTATGCGCTGGGTCTGACCAGCGAGGCGCAGTCGGCCGCAGCGGTGCTCGGACAGAACTACCCGGACAGCCAGTGGTACAAGGACAGCTACAAGCTGCTGCAGAGCGGCGGTCTGGAGCCACGCCAGAATGCCGGTTCCTGGCTGTCACAGGCTGCCCAGACGATCGTGGGCAGCAAGAAAAATGGCGCCTGATCCACTATTAACCTGAGCGATTCATGCTTTCGCACCTGTCGATCCGCGATATTGTTCTGATTGAACGGCTCGACATTGAGTTTCGCGATGGCTTGTCGGTACTCACCGGCGAGACCGGCGCCGGAAAATCCATCCTTCTCGATGCCTTGTCGCTCGCCCTCGGCGCGCGCGGCGATGCCTCGCTGGTGCGCCACGGCGCGGAGCAGGGGCAGGTGACGGCCGTGTTCGACGTGGCAGGTGCCCATCCTGCCCGCGAACTCCTGCGCGACAACGACATCAGCGATGACGGCGACATCATCCTGCGCCGCGTGCAGACATCGGATGGCCGCAGCCGCGTCTTCATCAACGATCAGGCCGCAAGCGTCACGCTGTTGAAGGAGCTCGGCCGGAGGCTGGTCGAAATCCACGGCCAGCACGATGACCGCGCGCTGATCGATATCGATATTCACCGCTCGCTCCTCGACGCTTTCGGTTCGCTGGAAACCAAGGCGGCAACGGTCCGCTCATTGCACAAGACCTGGCGGGATGCGGAAAACACGCTGGTGCGGCATCGCGCCAAGGTCGAGGCGGCGACGCGCGAGGCGGATTATCTGCGTGCCTCCGTCGACGAGCTGACAAAGCTTGATCCGGAACCGCTGGAAGAAGAGGCGCTGGCCACCAGACGCACCGAAATGATGCGCTCGGAAAAGATCGCGGGCGATGTCAACGATGCCAACGAGGTGCTGTCCGGTTCCGCTTCGCCGGTGCCGTCGCTGGCGAGCCTCGTGCGGCGGCTGGAGCGCAAGGTGCCGGAAGCGCCGCAGCTCTTGGAACCGGTGGTCAAGGCCATCGACGAGGCGCTCAACGCCCTGACGGAAGCGCAGAACGGCATTGAACAGGCCATCCGTGCCATTGATTTCGATCCGCGTATTCTCGAGCAGACGGAAGAGCGGCTTTTCGCCCTGCGCGGTGCCGCCCGCAAATATTCCGTACCGGTGGACGATCTCGCCGGCCTGCGCGACAGGATGGATGCGGATCTCGCGGATATCGATGCGGGTGCCGAGCGGCTCGGCGCGCTGGAAAAGGAAGCTGTTGCAGCGCGGGCAGCCTATGACGAAGCGGCGGCGATCCTGTCACGGGAACGGCACGAAACCGCCGGTCACCTCAAGGCAGCCGTCATGGCCGAGCTTCCCGCTTTGAAACTGGAGCGGGCCGAATTCATCGTCGAGATGGCGGCGGACCCGGAAAACCGCCTGCCCGAGGGCATCGATACGGTCGAATACTGGGTGCGGACCAATCCCGGCACCCGGGCTGGGCCGATGATGAAGGTGGCGTCCGGCGGCGAGCTGTCGCGTTTCCTGCTGGCACTCAAAGTGGCGCTGGCCGATCGCGGTTCGGCGCCGACACTGGTGTTCGACGAAATCGACACGGGGGTTGGCGGTGCCGTGGCCGATGCCATCGGCCAGCGCCTGCGCCGCCTGTCGGACCGGGTGCAGGTGCTGTCGGTCACCCATGCGCCGCAGGTGGCGGCACGGGCGCAGACGCATTTTCTCATCGCCAAATCCGCCAGGGGCGATGACCGTGTTGCCACGTCCATCCATGCGATGGAAACGGGCGACCGCCAGGAAGAGATTGCCCGGATGCTGGCCGGTGCCAGCGTTACGGATGAAGCACGTGCCGCCGCGGTGCGGCTTCTGCGTGAGAACAGCGCCGCTGCCTCCTGAGCTCGTCGAACCACGCACCATCTTCATGCAGGGCGGGTTGTGGCAGGAGCTGACTGCAACCTGCGGATCCTGCTGATTTTGAACGGTGCATTTGCGCGCCGCTTCAGTTAATCTCCCGCCGAATCCGTATTTTCAGCGTCGGACAGGCCATGGCAGACATTCCCGTAGAAGAATTGAGCGAAGCAGAAGCGGCAGAGGAACTCGGCCGTCTGGCGGCGGAGATTGCCCAGCACGACTACCGCTACAACACGGAAGATGCGCCAACGATATCCGATGGCGAATATGACGCCCTGCGGCGGCGGAACCTTGCCATCGAGCAGCGTTTCCCGCACCTGAAGCGCGAGGATTCCCCCTCGAACAAGGTAGGCGCGACGGTCTCTGAAAAGTTCGGCAAGGTCACGCATTCCATCCCGATGCTGTCGCTGGATAATGCCTTTTCCGATCAGGACGTGCAGGATTTTGTCGACCGCATCCGCCGCTTCCTCAAGCTGGGCGCCAGCGCGCCGGTTGAAATCACCGCCGAACCGAAGATCGACGGACTGTCCCTGTCGCTGCGCTACGAGATGGGCCGCCTGGTCACCGCCGCCACCCGCGGCGACGGCACGACAGGTGAAAACGTCACGCTCAACGCCCGCACGGTCGCGAGCATTCCGAATGTGCTGGGCGGCAATCCGCCCGAGGTGCTGGAGGTGCGCGGCGAAGTCTATATGAGCCATGCGGATTTTGCCGCGCTGAACGAACGCCAGACGCAGGATGGCAAGCCGGTCTTCGCCAATCCGCGCAATGCGGCGGCGGGATCGCTGCGCCAGCTCGACGCGACGATCACCGCATCGCGGCCGCTGCAGTTTTTCGCCTATGCCTGGGGCGAGGTCAGCGCCATGCCTGCGGCAACGCAGATGGGCATGGTGGAGGCGTTCAAGTCCTACGGCTTCCGCGTCAATCCGCTGATGCAGAAGTTCGAGACGGTGGATGGCCTGGTCAGGCATTATCACCAGATCGAGGAACAGCGTGCGACGCTGGGCTATGATATCGACGGCGTTGTCTACAAGGTCGATGATCTCGCTTTGCAGCAGCGGCTGGGCTTTGTCTCCCGCAGCCCGCGTTGGGCCATTGCCCACAAGTTCCCGGCGGAACAGGCAATCACCATCCTGCGCGGTATCGACATTCAGGTCGGGCGGACCGGCGCGCTGACCCCTGTCGCCCGGCTTGAACCGGTGACGGTCGGCGGTGTCGTCGTCACCAATGTGACCCTGCACAACGAGGACTACATCAAAGGCATCGGCCAGAACGGCCAGCCGGTCCGCGAGGGGCGGGACCTGCGCGTCGGCGATACCGTCGTGGTGCAGCGGGCGGGCGACGTCATCCCGCAGATCGTCGATATCGTCGCGGACAAGCCGCGCGGCCCGTCCGCCTATGTCTTCCCGGATACCTGCCCGGCCTGCGGCTCGCATGCGGTGCGCGAGGAGGGGGAAGTGGTCCGGCGCTGCACCGGCGGGCTGATCTGCCCGGCGCAGGCGGTGGAGCGCATCCGGCATTTTGTCTCGCGCAATGCCTTCGACATCGAGGGGCTTGGCGAAAAGCAGGTCGAATTCTTCTTCAAATCCGACGATCCGGCCCTGCATATCGGCACGCCTGCGGATATTTTCACCCTGAAGAAACGCCAGGCGGCATCGCTGGCCAAGCTGGAAAACATCGACGGTTTCGGCGCTGTCTCCGTCAAGAAACTCTATGACGCGATCGATGACCGGCGGCAGGTGGCGCTGAGCCGCTTCATCTATGGTCTGGGCATTCGCCATGTCGGCGAGGTCAATGCCAAGCGGCTGGCCAAGGCCTATCGCTCCTACGCGGCGCTGGCAGCCGTTGCGCAGGCGGCGACCCTGCCGGCGGACAAGTCCGACAAGGGCAACGACGCCTGGCGCGAGCTCAATGATGTCGAGGGCATCGGCAGCATCGTGGCCGAGGCACTCGTCGATTTCTATGCGGAAGAGCACAACCGGACGGCGCTGGCTGCCCTGCTCGCTGAAGTGACGCCGCTGGACGAAGAGGTGCGCACCGTCAGCAATTCGCCGGTTGTCGGCAAGACCATTGTCTTCACCGGTTCGCTGGAGCGCATGTCGCGCGACGAGGCGAAAGCCATGGCCGAACGCTACGGCGCCAAGACGGCCGGGTCCGTCTCGAAAAAGACCGATCTGGTGGTGGCCGGGCCGGGCGCCGGCTCCAAGCTGACGCAGGCACAGTCCCTTGGCATTGAAGTCATCGATGAAGACGCCTGGTTTACCCTGGTGGGCGCATGAGCGAGACGGTTTTCAAGGGGTTTGGCGACAAGGCGCTGCCTTTCCTCAAGGCGCTGGATTTTCACCAGAACCGGGAATGGTTCGTTGAGAACAAGGATCTGTTCGAAGCCCACCTGCACGAGCCGCTGGGCGACCTTATCGATGATCTGATCGCCCGGTTTGAAAAGGCCGGATTGCCGTTCAAGGGGGACCGCAAGAAATCGCAGTTCCGCATCAAGCGGGACACGCGCTTTGCCAAGGACAAGAGCCCCTACAACCGGCATCTCTCCGCACTGCTTTCGCCCGATGGCAGCAAATGGGCCGAATCGGGCTGCTTCTACGTCTGCGTCGGCCTTGCGGACTACAAGGGCTGCTATGCCGCCGTCGCGTGGTGGCAGCAGAAGCCGGAGCTTCTCGCAGCCATGCGCAAGGCCATCGTCGACAAGCCGGAGAACTACCGCGCCATGGTGGCCGCATTGAAAAAAGGCGGACTGACCTTAAGCGATTACGACCGCCTGAAGCGCACGCCGCGCGGCTTCGAAACGGTGACCGATCCCGACCTCGTCGAAGCCCTGCGCAACCGGCATTTCGTCGTGCGCCATCCCATTGATCCGGACGGCATTACCTCGCCGGCGCTTGCCGATGAACTCTTCGCCTTTGCATTGAAGGCCAAGCCGCTTATCGACTGGGGAAAAAAGATCGAGGGAACGCTGGTTTCCTGATGTGCCGACGGGACAAATGTGGTGCTGCGGCAACACCGTTCCGGCCAATAAATCGGCCTGAAATAATTGGTGTATTTAATATTGACTTTTATAGTCATGTTTTTGTACTGAACAAATGTACAGCGTGAATACACGCAGATAATTTCCGCTCAGCAAGCCATGAACACGGCGCGGTCTTCGCGCTCAACGTTAAGCCAGCCAAGCATTCTCTCGGGGGTTTGGATATGGTTTTGACACGGAACATGCTTGCGCGCCTGATGTGCGGTAGCGCGGGTACCTTGCTGGTTGTGGGGTTGGGCACGGGCGCAGCGTTTGCCCAAAGCGCACCGGCAACCGGTGAAACAATCGAGCTGGCGCCGATTGTGCTCAAGCGCAATCAGAGCGGCACGGAGGCGACGCCGCTGACGACGACGACCGAGCGGGAAACCATCCAGAAACGGATGGTCGATAATTTCCAGGATCTGGGCCGCCGGGTCGATGCGGGCGTCAACTTCAATTCCACCTCGAAGAGTATCAATCTGCGCGGTCTCGACCAGGACCGGGTGCTGACGACGATCGATGGCATCCGCGTGCCGTGGATTTCCGATCCGCGCGGAACGCAGGGCGGTCTCGACGGCTTCGATTTCGACGGGCTCTCCAAGATTGACATCACCAAGGGCGCCGACTCAAGCCGCTACGGTTCGGGCGCGCTGGGCGGGGTTGTCCAGATGCGCACGCTCGACCCGTCCGATGTCATCAGCGATGGGCGCAATTGGGGCGTTCTGACCAAGGGCACCTATGACAGCGGCGACAAAAGCTGGCGCACCAATGCGGCGGTGGCGGCCCGTGCGGGCAATACGGAATTCCTCGTGCAGGGCGGTTATCGCCAGGGGCACGAGAAGGATACCCCCGGTGATATCGGCGGTTATGGCACTGGACGGACCGAGGCCAATCCGCTTGATTACGATCAGGGCAATGTGCTGGTAAAACTCTACCAGAATGTCGAAGGCGGCCATCGTTTCGGCCTGACCGGCGAAATCTTCAAAAAGGATTCCGATTCGGACAATTTCATCGGAACGACATCGGCCTATGTGCCCGACAGCTTCAAGTCCGGCGAGACTTATGAACGCAAGCGCATTTCCGGCAGCTATGATTACATCGCCCCGGACAAGGGCGGCTGGGTGGATGAGGCGCACGCCGTTGCCTACTGGACACAGCAGACCCTGACCAATACGACCGATGCCATCCGCTTGCCGGATGCCAGGGCGCGGATCATTCGCGGCGACCCGTTCCGCTATGGCTTCCCCTCGGGCGTGTACAAGCGCGACAACGAGCTGAACCTCGATGCCTATGGCTTTACCGGCTATGTGGTCAAGGAAGCCGAGATCGGCGACATCAGGCACAAGTTCCGCATCGGTACGGAAATCTACCGGCAGAACATGCATCAGTACGCGGCGGGCGTCGACAATTGCCCGAGCGTCGACTGGAGCAAATTGCCCCAGCCTTTCGGCCCGCAGACCTGCCGCATGCTGCATGCCAACAGTTCCGATATGCCCGACGTGCAGTCGACCGGATTCGGCATCTATGCCGAGGATGATATCGAGCTTCTGAATGGCCGTCTGACCCTGACGCCGGGCGGGCGTTTCGATTGGTACGAGCACAATCCGCAGTCGACCGCAGCCTATGAGCATGGCCCCAACTTCAACGGGACATTGCCGGCATCCAACAGCGACTCACGCTTTACGCCGAAGCTGCGGGCGACCTATCACGCCACCAGCGAGCTGGATTTCTATGTGCAGTGGGCCCAGGGCTTCCGCGCGCCGTCCGCGCAGGAACTGTTCCAGAACTACGGCGCGCCCGGTTCCTATGCCCGTGTCGGCAATCCCGGCCTGAAGGCCGAGACCAGCAACGGTTTCGAGGTTGGCGCCAAGTATGAGAGCGACAGATATGCGCTGTCGGCCAGCGTCTTCAACAATTACTACCGCAACTTCATCGGCACCGTGACCATTGCACCGCCCGGCGGCGAGTATCCGGTTGGCGGCATCACCGGTTATGCCAATCTCAATCGCGTGCAGATCTACGGTGCCGAACTCAATGGCCGCGTCAATTTCGCCGAGAACTGGGTGACATGGGCATCGGTTGCCGTTTCACAGGGCAAAAACACCGAAACCCAGGAATATCTGAACTCCATCCCGCCGATCCGCGCGATTGTCGGCCTCGGCTACAACGCCGACAGCTGGGGTGCCGATGTTTCGCTGACGATGGCCGCAGCGCGCGACAAGGTCAGCGGCGGCGGTTTCGTTGCTCCAGGCTATGGCATCGTCGATACGACAGCCTATTGGGAGCCGAAGTTTGCCAAGGGCATGAAGCTCCAGGCCGGTGTCTTCAATGTCTTCGACAAGAAATACTGGAATGCCACGGATGTCCCGAACGATATCAATCTCGCGGTGGCCGACCGCTACGCCGAAGTGGGCCGCAGCTTCCGCATTTCGCTGACCCAGAAGTTCTGAGTTCAGCCGATAGCCGGGTCTGGTGTGCGTGTCGAAACACGCACACTATCGACGCAGTTGGCCAGGCCGTTCGACGCTGCAGCAACATTGATGATAGCGATCAACAATTCTCACGTGACAGGCTGGCCAACCTGCCTTAGACCACGCTCATCATGAGCGAACAAACATATCAAGACGAAACCACCGTTGCGCGGCGGGCAGGCTTTGGCGTGGAATTCTGGCAGGGGTTCCGTCGCGGGCTTCCCGTGATGATTGCCTCGGCGCCTTTCGGCCTGCTGTTCGGCGCGCTTGCCATCGATAACGGCTTTACCGTGTTTGAAGCGGTGCTGATGAGCGCGGCGATTTTTGGCGGTGCGAGCCAGATGGTCGGCATCGAACTGTTCGGCCACAATATTCCGGCCTGGCTGATCGTCTTTTCCATCTTCGCGGTCAACTTCCGCCATGTGCTGTATTCGGCAGCCGTCGGCCGCCGCATCGGCCATTTCACCATTCCCGAAAGCCTGTTGAGCTATTTCCTGCTGACCGATCCGCAATATGCCGAGACCGAAAAGCGGGCGGAATCCGGCGTGCCCGTCACCTTTGCCTGGTATCTCGGCGTGGCGACGCCGATCTATGTGATGTGGGTGGTGGAAGCGTGGATCGGCGGGCTCTTCGGCAATCTGATCAAGGATCCGCATGCGCTGGGGATCGACATGCTGCTGCCGATCTATTTTCTCGGCCTGGTCATGGGTTTCCGCAAACGCTCCAACTGGGCGCCCATCGTTATCGCCAGCGGCATCGCATCGATTGTTGCGGCCAAGACCATCGGCTCGCCCTGGCATGTCAGCATCGGCGCGCTCGCGGGTATCTTGACCGCCGTGATCGTGGCGAAACCCGATAAAACTACGGGGGAGAACTGAGATGTCGACGATCTTCTGGATCATCCTGGCCGGTGCCGTGCTGACGTTCCTGACCCGCATCGGCGGTCATCTCGTCCTGTCGCGCTTCGACCGCGTGCATCCGCGCGTCGAAGTGGCGCTCAATGCCGTGCCTGCCGCGGTTCTGACGACGCTGGTCGCGCCAGCCATCGCCACGGCGGACTGGCGCGGCGTGGTTGCGCTGGTGTTCGCCGGGCTGGTTTCGCTGCGGTTCAATGCGCTGACGATGTTTCTCGCCGGCGCAGCGATGATCATCCTGCTGCGCCAGCTTCCCGTATAAGTTACCCGAGCGGTTCGGTTGCCTTGATCAGCCAGTCGCGGTCAGCGGCGCTGGTGTGCGGCAGCAGAACCTCGCGCACCTGTGCGTGATAGGAATCGAGCCATACCAGCTCTTCCCGGATGAGCAGGCTGGTATCGATCAGGCGCTTGTCGATCGGGCAGAACGTGATCGTTTCGAAACCCATCATCTGGATATCGCCGCCCTCTGGCACGACAGGTTCCGTGACAATGAGCAGGTTTTCCGTGCGGATGCCGTAGCCGCCGGGCTTGTAATAGCCGGGTTCGTTGGACAGGATCATGCCTGGCAGCAGTTCGTGCGTGCCGCGCTTGGAAATGCTCTGCGGACCCTCATGCACCGACAGGAACGAGCCGACGCCATGGCCGGTGCCGTGGCCGTAATCATAGCCCTGCTTCCACAGGGCGATACGGGCGAGTACGTCGATGTCCATGCCGCGCGTGCCCTTGGGGAAGCGCGCGGTGGTGATGGCGATGACGCCTTTGAGCACCAGTGTGAACTTGCGTTTCATGTCGTCCGTCGGCTTGCCGACCGGCAGGGTGCGGGTGATATCGGTCGTGCCGTCGCGGTACTGGCCGCCGCTGTCGATCAGATAGAGCTCGCCATCCTGCAACTTGCGGTTTGACTGGGTGTTGACCCGGTAGTGGGCAAAAGCACCATTGGGACCGGCGCCGGATATGCTGTCGAACGAAAGGTTTTCCAGCGGCATCTGGAAGCCTTCGGCCACGGTGCGGCGGGTTTCCTCCAGCTTCTTCGCCGCATCGATCTCGTCGATGGTGCCGGGTGCCTGCGCGTCGACCCAGGCCAGGAACGACACCATGGCAATGCCGTCGCGCTCATGCGCTTTGCGTGCGCCGGCCAGTTCAGCGGCGTTTTTCAGGGCGCGGGGCAGGCGGGCAGGATCCGTACCTTCGACAATCCTGCCGCCGGCATGGTCGACCACGAGCCGCAGTTTTTCCGCCGCGAGCGCCGGGTCGAGCGTCACGGCCTTGCCCTGTGCGCCGAGGCTGGCGACATCAGCTTCAAGGGCCGATGGCGGGCGCAGCGTTGAGAGCTGGGTCAGGTAAGCCTCCGTCTCGATGGGCAGCTTGCGCTTGTCGATGAAGAGCAGCGGTTCGCCGGACACCGGGATGATGGCGAAGGACAGGGGCAGCGGCGTGTTGCTGACGTCGTTGCCGCGGATGTTGAAGGCCCAGGCAATGGAGGAGGGATCGGTCAGGACAGTTGCGTCAGCCTTGGCCTTCTCCACCGCTTCGGCCAGTTCCTTCAACTTGTCGCTGGCGAGTTTCCCGGCATATTTTTCCGGCTGGATGGTCACGGCTTCGAGCGGCGGGGCAGGCTGGTTTTCCCAGACCAGATCGACCAGATTGTGCTCGACCGCCACCAACGTGCCGCTATTGGCTTCCAGCGCTTCGCGCAGCGCCTTGGTTTCGGCAATGGTGTGCAGCCACGGGTCGAAGCCGATGGTCAGTTTGCGGCCGCTGTTGCGCAGCCAGACCGGTGGCGGGGTTTCCACCAGGCTTTCCACGCTGAAAACCGCCGGGTCGGTCTGCTCGGCTGCCTGCAGCGTGTAGCGGCCGTCGACAAAGAGATGCGCCTTGTTTTTCAGGACAAGCACGACACCGGCGGAACCGGTGAAACCGGTCAGCCAGGCCAGGCGCTGGGCGCGCGGCGGTACATATTCGCCCTGGTGTTCGTCCGCACGGGGAACGAGAAAACCGTCAAGACCGAGGGATTCGAGTTCGGCGCGCAGCTTGGCGACGCGCGGGGCGCCGGTGGCCGGATTGCTGACGACCTCAAACGACTGGAACATGGTGATGCAAACCTCTGCTGTTGGGTGATGGAACCTATCTTTCGATCACGGCGGAGGCAATGGAGGCGCGCGGTTTGCACCGGGTTTTTCAAGACGGCACGCGCCAAAGAACCGGGCACATCGTCTGCGCCGTCTCAAACAAAGGGCAGCGAAAGCCGCCCTTTTGATTCAGTAGGTGGATTTCGCCTTGAGGTGCAGGGTGACCCATCCCTCGCGCCGCAGCGTTTTCTGGTGGAAAAGACCCTGTACGCGATAGGCCGCCAGCACCTTGTCACGCTGGGTTTCCAGAATGCCCGAGAGAATGAGCGATCCGCCCCAGGCCAGATGCTTGCGCATCTCAGGCGCGAGCTGCATCAGCGGGCGGGCCAGGATATTGGCGACGATCAGGTCGAATGGCGCGGCAAAGCGCATGGCCGGGTGATGGAAGCCCGTGGCCGTCTCCGTCTGGACGCGCGCGGCGACGCCGTTTTTCACCACGTTGTCCTGCGCCACCGCCACCGCCACCGGATCGATATCCGTGGCCAGAACCGGAATGGGGGCAAGCTTGGCAATGCCGATGGCCAGCACGGCGCTGCCGGTGCCCAGATCCAGCGCATTGCGCGGATGTTCGCGGCGGATCACCTCGCCGATCATGTCGAGGCAGCCGGAGGTCGTGCCGTGGTGGCCGGTGCCGAAGGCAAGACCGGCGTCGATCTCGATGCCGAGGTCGTTGATGCGGCGTTTGTCGCGGTCGTGCGAGCCGTGCACGAAGAACCGTCCGGCACGCACCGGCGAGAGGCCTTCGAGCGAATGGGCGACCCAATCGATATCGGGTACCTGCTCGCGCTGCACGTCGAGGCTGAAGGCATGGCTGCCCAGGATATCGCGGATGCGCGGCTCGATCTCGTCGGGCTCGAACGTATAGACCGAGACGTCGAAGATTTCCGCATCCTCGTCCACTTCGAAGGTGGAAATCGGCAGGCCATCCTCTTCGAAGGCAAGCTGTAGCAGGTCGAACACGCGGTCGGCTTCGATCTTGCCAGCGGTGAGGAACAGGCGGGTCTGGGTCATCGGGTCGGATACTTTCGGGGTAGTCTCTAGCTCTTGGCCAGACGTTTCAGCTTTGCCACAGCCGTATCAGGATTTTCGCCATAGGCAATGGTGCCGAAGAAACCGCCCTTGCTATCCAGAAGAAAGACCGAGGCGGTGTGGTCCATGGTGTAGTCACTGCCTTGGGTGGGAACCTTGCGCGCATAGACGCTGTAGCCCTTGAGCATCGCCGCCATCTTGTCCGGATCGCCGGTTATGCCGGTGATGCGGTCCGAGACATTGCCGACATAGGTTTTCATGACGTCGGCGGTATCGCGTTCGGGATCGACGGTGACGAAATAGGCGTTGATATTCTGGCCTTCGGGCCCGAGCTGCTTCAGCCAGGCATCGAGTTCGAACAGGGTGGTCGGGCAGATTTCCGGGCAATGGGTGAAGCCGAAGAACACCGCCGACGGTTTTTGCTGGAACGCCGCCTCGGTGACCGGCTCGCCGTTCATGGTCACAAGCTGAAACGGTACGCCGAAGGGGCCGGCATTGGCGGAGCCCGGCTGATGCCGGTAGGACTGGAACGTGATCCATCCGGCCGCGGCGGCCAGCAGCATGATCGCCACGACAAGAAACGGCATCAGACGTCTGTTCATAAGTACATTTCCTCTGGGGGCTGTGTTGGCGCTTCTATATGCACCAGGAAAGACCAGCCTGGATCAGCGACAGGAAGATCGTATCGCCATGGTTGAACCATGCGGCAAAGGTTGCGCCCGTCGCCATGGCTGCAAAGAGTGCCAGTGTCGTGTAGAGCGTCAATCGCGATGGGCTGATGGAATAGGATGATTTCATGCGGGGATTATAGGATTTCACCGGCTTTTATGCAAAAGAATTGCCGCAACCTTATTTGAGAAAGCACGATGGCTGATCCCGACGACCTCCGCTTCCAGAATCCCGAACCGCGCATCCACCCGACGGCACAGCTCAAGGGCGTCAAGCTCGGCCGTTTCGCCGAGGTCAGCGAGCGGGTGATCCTGCGCGACGTGACGATGGGGGATTTTTCCTACATCGAACGCCACAGCGAAGGCATCTATGCGGATATCGGCCGCTTCTGCTCGATCGCGTCCAATACGCGCATCAACGCGCTGGAACATCCGATGGAACGGCTGACCACCCACAAGGTGAGCTATCGCCCCAATGAGTTTTTCCGGTATCAGGGGGTCGATTTCGGTTTCCGTGCCCGGCGGCAGGCCAAGCGCGTCAGCATCGGCCATGATGTGTGGATCGGCCATGGCGCCGTCATCATGCCCGGCATCAGCATCGGCCACGGCGCGGTGATCGGTGCCAATGCTGTGGTGACCAAAAACGTGGCGCCCTACACCATCGTCGCGGGCAATCCGGCGCGCCTGATCCGTCCGCGTTTTCCCGCCGCCATTGCCGAGCGCCTGATGGCGCTGGCCTGGTGGGACTGGCCCGCGACGACGATTTTCGAGGCCATCCCCGATATCCAGTCGCTGGGCATCGAGGATTTTCTGGCGAAGTGGGAACGATAGGAGCGGCGGGCCGTTCTGCTTGCAATTCCACAACGCCGTATCCAACTGTGTCTGGCAACCCAACCATTTCAGGAGATTCTCGATGAAGCATATGCTCGCTGCTCTGGCCCTTCTGGGCGCCGCCATCCTGCCGGCTCAGGCGGAGGAGGTCGGCAAGGTCGGCGTCGACTGGCTGGGCAATGACATTGTCATCGATGCGGTTGCCGACCCGAAGATCCAGGGGGTGACCTGCCATCTCGCCTCGTTCTCGCGCGGCGTGATCGACCGGCTGCAGAAGGGCAACTGGTTCGAGGACCCGTCCAATGCCTCGATCTCCTGCCAGCAGACTGGCCCGATCATCATCGGCGACATCAAGCTGGGCGAGGGCGGCGAGCGGGTGTTTTCCGAGCGCACCAGCCTGATCTGGAAGAAGCTGAACATCACCCGCATCTACGACAAGCAGAACAATGCGCTGATCTATCTCGCCCATGCGAGCCAGGTGCAGGATGGATCGGCCAAAACCTCCATCGCCACGATTCCGTTGTTTGCCGGAAATGTCACCTGGACCAAGGGCAAGCCGGAATAGGTTTGGGGTGTTTCCGTTGGGTTTGCAGCCCAGAGGGGGGTGAAAGAACCAAGCCCGCTCAGATCTGCTTCACAAAACTGTCGAGCACGCGTTTTTGCCCGGCCTTGTCGAAATCGATGGTCAGTTTGTTGCCTTCGATGGATGAGACATTGCCGTTGCCGAACTTGATGTGGAACACGCGGTCGCCGACGTCGAAATTCGACGGGGTTTCGCTGACGGATTTGGCGACCAGCTCGCCATCGATCATGCGGCCCTTGACCGAGCCGCGTCCGGCGCCGTGGCCGGAATCCGTCTCGCCATAGCCGATGCGCTCGACCTTTGCGCCGGAGCGCGAGCCCCAATTGTTGCGCGTGGCGTCAGAACGGTTCTGCTGGGCGCGCTGCCAGCCGGGCGTCGAATAGGTATTCTCGAATGGATCGGCGCGGTCGAAGCGTGACTGGCCATAGCCGCCACCGGAGCCGTATCCGCCATAGGAATTGCCTGTCGCAACAACTTCCACGTGCGCTTCCGGCAATTCCTCGAGGAAACGGGACGGTATGGTCGATTGCCAGAGGCCATGGATACGCCGGTTGGAGACAAACCAGATGTGCAGGTTCTTCTTGGCGCGGGTCAGGCCGACATAGGCGAGGCGCCGCTCTTCCTCAAGGCCGGAGCGGCCGCCCTCATCCAGCGCACGCTGATGCGGGAACAGGCCTTCCTCCCAGCCGGGCAGGAAGACAGTCTCGAATTCAAGCCCCTTGGCCGAATGCAGCGTCATGATGTTGACCGCATCGAGATTCTCGTTCTGCTCGGCATCCATGACCAAAGCCACGTGCTCGAGGAAGGAACGCAGGGACTCGTACTCCTCCATGGAGCGGATGAGTTCTTTCAGGTTTTCCAGCCGGCCCGGCGCTTCCGCTGAACGGTCCGCCTGCCACATGGCCGTGTAGCCTGATTCATCGAGGATCATTTCGGCCAGCTGCGTGTGCGGCGTGGAATCAATCAGCGATTGCCAGCGGTGGAAGTTTTCAACCACTTCGCGCAGGGCGGAACGGGGTTTCGGCTTCAGCTCTTCCGTCTGCACCAGATCGGTGGCGGCCTCGAGCATGGCGATGTCGCGGGCGCGGGCATAGTCATGCACCTGCCGCACGGCGGCTTCACCGAGGCCGCGCTTGGGCGTGTTGATGACGCGCTCCAGCGCAAGGTCATCGGACCCTTGAGCCACGACGCGGAAATAGGCGAGGGCATCGCGGATTTCGAGGCGCTCGTAGAACCGCGGGCCGCCAACGACGCGGTAATTCAGGCCGAGGGTAACGAAACGGTCTTCGAATTCGCGCATCTGGAAGGAGGCGCGCACGAGGATCGACATGTCGTTGAGCTTGTGCCCCCTGCGCTGCGCCTGCTCGATTTCCTCGCCGACCGCGCGGGCTTCCTCTTCGGAATCCCAGGCGGCGTGGACATTGACCTTGGCGTCTTCGGCATTCGGCGCATCGGTGAACAGGGTTTTACCGAGGCGGCCCTCATTGTGGGAAATGAGGAAGGAGGCCGCGCCGAGAATATGTGCCGTCGAGCGGTAATTGCGCTCCAGCCGGATCACGACCGCGCCGGGAAAATCTTTTTCGAAACGCAGGATGTTGTCGACTTCGGCACCGCGCCAGCCATAGATCGACTGGTCGTCATCGCCGACGCAGCAGACATTCTTCGAGCCCTGCGCGATCAGGCGCAGCCACATGTACTGGGCGGTGTTGGTGTCCTGATACTCGTCGACAAGGATGTAGCGGAATTTGGCGTGATATTCCTTCAGCACATCCGGATAGGCGCGGAACATGCGGATGGGATGGCAGAGCAGGTCGCCGAAATCGCAGGCATTGAGCGTCTTCAGGCGGTTCTGATAGGCCGTGTAGAGTTCGCGGCCTTTGCCATTGGCAAAGGCGCGGGCGTCGCCCTCGGGGATTTCCGTCGGGCCGAGGCCCTTGTTCTTCCAGCCGTCGATCATCAGCGCGAACTGCTTGGCGGGCCAGCGCTTGTCGTCGAGCCCTTCAGCCTGAATGATCTGCTTGATCAGCCGGATGACATCATCCGTGTCGAGAATGGTGAAATCCGAGCGCAGGCCGACCAGTTCCGCATGGCGGCGCAACAGCTTGACGCCGATGGAGTGGAACGTGCCGAGCCAGGGCATGCCTTCCACGGCACCGCCGACGAGAACGCCGATGCGCTCCTTCATCTCGCGCGCCGCCTTGTTGGTGAAGGTCACCGCAAGAATCTGGCTGGGATAGGCCTTGCCGAGGGAGAGGATGTGGGCGATGCGCGAGGTCAGCACCCGTGTCTTGCCGGTTCCGGCACCGGCGAGAACCAGTACCGGCCCTTCGGTTGTTTCAACCGCAAGGCGCTGTTCCGGGTTGAGGCCATTGAGGTAGGGCGGCGCGCCGCGCGCCTGCATGGCGCGTGCAGCTATGCCCTGCGGCTGGCGAGGCGCATCAGGTTCATCGAAGAACGGTATATCGTCAGGCAATCCGGACATTTCACTCCAATGTAGTGATTCGGCATCGAAAAACCAGACCGATCCGATACAAAGCAAGAACATACAGCATTTAGCGCAGAGTTTCCCCCGAAACTTGCGATTGAAATTTTCAATCGCTGATATTGCACGCATCGGATTTAAGGCATAGGCCTGTCAAAGAGAGGAATCTGGCAGCCGATGGCCCGTTCGCAGCCTCATGTCAGGACCATTCGATCTTGATTGAGCTTGGAAAGGACCCCTGCCATGGCAATCACTCTGACGGCTCTCCTTTTTCTGATCATCGCGGCTGCCCTGGGTGCGGGTGGCGTCTGGCTCGCCGTTCTCGGCGGCAGCTGGTACTACGTCATCGCCGCGCTCGCCTTTCTCGTCACATCCATTCTCCTCTTCCGGCGGCGCTCGGCCGCATTGACGGTCTATGCGCTGCTGGTGATCGGCACGCTGGGCTGGGCCATCTGGGAAATCCGCTTCGACTGGTGGCAGCTGGCGCCGCGCGGCGGCGTGATCATCCTGCTCGGGCTCTGGCTCCTGACACCGTGGGTGCGCGGCCCGTTGACCCGTGCCGATGCCGGCTCTGCCTCCCTGGGGGCAGCACCGCTCTGGCTGGCCGTTCTGGTGGCGCTCGGCGTTGCCGGCTATTCCATGACCCGGGACCCGCTCGATCTTCCCGGCCAGTTGAGCCGGGAGGCGGTGACCGCCACGCCCGATATCGGCGGCGTGCCCAATGACGACTGGCACTTCTATGGCCGCAGCCTCTACGGCCAGCGCTATTCCCCCTTGAAGCAGATCACGCCCGACAATGTCGCCAAGCTGCAGGTGGCCTGGACCTACCAGACCGGCGACGTGCGCCGCTCCACCGATATTCCGGAAACGACCTATCAGGTGACACCGCTCAAGGTGCGCGACACGCTCTATATCTGCACGCCGCATAATTTCGTCATTGCGCTTGATGCCGCCAGCGGCAAGGAAAAATGGCGCTTCGATCCGCAGGTGAAGGACAATGACGACCGGCAGCACCAGACCTGCCGCGGCGTGTCCTACTATGCCGATGCCACCGTCGCGGCCGGACAACCCTGCGCCGAGCGGGTCTATATGCCGACCGCCGATGCAAGGCTGATCGCGCTCGATGCGGCCAATGGCCAGGTCTGCCCGGCCTTTGGCGACAAGGGCACCATCCATCTGGAAACCGGCATGCCTTATAACCCCGCCGGGTACTACTATTCGACCTCGCCGCCGGTCATTGCCGCGGGCAAGATCATTGTCGGAGGCGCGGTCAATGACAACTATTCGATCCACGAACAGTCCGGCGTCATCCGCGCCTTCGATATCAACACCGGCGCGCTGGTGTGGAACTGGGATTCCGGCAATCCCGATGTGACGACACCGCTGCCGGAGGGACAGAAATACACCGCCAATTCTCCCAACAGCTGGTCGATTTCCAGCGCCGATGAAAAACTCGGGCTCATCTATGTGCCGCTCGGCAACCAGACGCCGGACCAGCTTGGCGCCGGGCGGTCCGCCAATGTGGAGAAATTCTCGTCCTCCATCGTGGCGCTCGATCTCAACACCGGGCAGATGCGCTGGGTGCGCCAGACCGTGCATCACGATCTCTGGGACATGGACGTGCCCTCGCAGCCAAGTCTTGTCGACATCAACACCGCAAGCGGAGCGGTTCCGGCACTGGTCGGTCCGACAAAGCAGGGCGATATCTATGTGCTCGACCGGCGTTCGGGCGAGCCGATCATCCCGGTCGAGGAGGTGCCTGCCCCCGGCGGTGCCATCGAGGGCGACCACACCTCGCCGACACAGCCGGTTTCCGGCCTGACATTCATACCGCGACCGCTGCAGGGCAAGGACATGTGGGGCGTGACGCTGTTCGACCAGCTCGCCTGCCGCATCCATTTCCTCAAGCTGCGCTATGAGGGGCGCTATACGCCGCCGTCGCTGCAGGGCTCGCTGATCTATCCCGGCAATTTCGGCGTGTTCAACTGGGGCGGCGTGGCGGTCGATCCGGAGCGGCAGGTGATGTTCGGCATGCCGACCTATCTGGCCTTCACTTCACGGCTCGTGCCGCGCGCCGATGTGCCGGCGCCGGGTGCGGGCACCAAGGGCAGCGAGCAGGGGCTCAACCGCAATGAAGGCGCACCCTATGCGGTGGTGATGGGACCGTTCGTGTCGCCGCTCGGCCTGCCATGCCAGACCCCGCCCTGGGGCTATGTGGCGGGGGCGGACCTGCGCACAGGCAAGATCGCCTGGAAGCACCGCAACGGCACGGTGTACGATTCCTCGCCGCTGCCCCTGCCGCTCAAGGTCGGGGTGCCGGGGCTGGGCGGCCCGATCATCACGGCGGGCGGCGTCGCATTCCTTGGCGCAACGGTGGACAATTATCTGCGTGCCTATGACGTGACCACGGGCAAGCAGCTGTGGGAAGGGCGTCTTCCCGCGGGCGGACAGTCCACACCCATGTCCTATGCGCTGCCCGACGGGCGGCAGTTCGTCGTCATCGTCGCCGGCGGCCACGGCTCGATCAACACCAAGGCCGGTGACTACGTCATCGCCTATACCCTGCTGAAATAGGCGGGGCGCACCATCGCACCCTCCCGGGTCGGCAGCCGGGAGGGTTTTTGTTGACTGTTTTAATCCAGTTGACGCGGCGCGAAACTGCTCATATCAATTCATCAGGCAGATACGGCCAGCCGCTCGCGGGGGTTCAACCCATGGTGAATGTATCGAACGATGCTGCGTTTCATCCTTTGCATGGTGAACGGGTCGGCAATGCGGGCACTGACTTTCCGCGTTCACCCTATGAAGGATAGACGATGCGTACATTTCATGACGCCAAGGCGATGGCCAAATCGCTGCGACAAGCGCTTGCCGCCAAAAATATCGAGATTTCCCACAGTGACGGTCTGGAGCTTGTTGCGGCCGGGTTCGGTCTCGACAACTGGAACGTGCTTGCGGCAAAGATTGCGGAGGACGGGCCCGCGCCGAAGAGAGCCATCTCCTTTGGACCGGCCAACCCGATCCTGCGGATTTTCGACGTTGATAAGGCCAAGGAATTCTACCTGGACTATCTCGGCTTCACCCTCGACTGGGAGCACCGGTTCGAGGACAACATGCCGCTTTACTGTCAGGTGACGCGCTCCGGCCTGACGCTGCATCTGAGCGAACATTCCGGCGATGCCAGCCCGGGCGCCCGGGTTTTCGTGCGCATGACGGGGATCGAGGCGTTTCACAAGGAGCTTCATGCCAGGAACTACCGCTTCATGAAGCCGGGTCTCGAAGAAGCGCCCTGGGGCCGCGAGGTGCACGTGATCGATCCGTTCAGCAACCGGATCAGCTTTTGCGAGGACAAGTAGGTTTTGCGTGCGGGACAGCGCCGGGGCAATCCGGCGCTGCCTGCCTTGACGAGGCGGTCGGCGTCTGGGAAATTGGCGCCACAGTGATGACTGGACTCGGCGTTGCGCTCTCCACCGGTGTCCTTTCGCATCGCCTGAAAGGGTGATGGGAAACGGCGGGGGTTTGATGGCCCGGCAGTCCTTTTCGATGGAAAGAGCCACAATGGACAAGCCGAAGAAAACTCCGACGATCAGTCAGGCCATGGTCGATGCTTATGACGAATACACGCATCTGACCCTCGACCGCCGGTCCTTCATGGACAAGCTCGCCAAACTGGCGGGCTCCGGCGCCGCAGCCGCGGTCATTGCACCGATGCTGGCGGCAAATTCCGCTCAGGCTGCGGTTGTCGCGTCCGACGATCCGCGCCTGCTCACCAAGGACCTGATCCATTCGGGCGATGTGGGAGACATGAAGGGCTACAGTGTGCGCCCGACCGACACGACGGCGAAACTGCCGGTGGTTGTGGTCATTCATGAGAATCGCGGTCTCAACGGCCATATCCGCGATATTGCCCGGCGCATGGCACTGGAAGGCTTTACGGTTTTCGCCCCGGACTTCCTGTCGTCGGTCGGTGGCACGCCTTCGGACGAAGACAAGGCGCGCGACCTGATTGCCAATCTCGACCCCGAAAAGACCATCGCCGAAGGCGTCGAGACGATCGCCTATCTCAAAGCGGCAAAGTATGCCAACGGCAAGGTCGGCGTGATGGGCTTTTGCTGGGGCGGCGGGCTGGTCAATGATCTGGCCGTCAATTCGCCGGACCTCGATGCCGGTGTGGCCTATTATGGCCGCCAGCCCAAGGCCGAGGATGTTGCAAAGATCAAGGCGCCGCTGCTGCTGCATTATGCGGGGCTCGACACGCGGATCAATGCGGGCATCGATGGCTACAGGAAAGCGCTGCAGGACAATGGCAAGACCTTCGACATCGAGGTCTATGACGGCGTCAACCACGCCTTCAACAACGATACGTCCACCGCCCGCTACAGCAAGGAAGCCGCCGACCTCGCCTGGAGCCGCACGGTTGCGTTCTTCAAGAAATATCTGAGCTGACAAGCCTCACGGTGCGCCCGTCGAACCACGCACTATAAGTCATGCATCACACATTTCCGTCCCCATGAAACCAATGGCTTGCCAGACCGTTCCGGGCACTGCTAGTCACAACAACGGAACGCGACGGGAAATGCCTTCATGCGCTACATAACTGCCCTTCTGGTCTTCACGATGATATCGCTTGCGCATGTGCAGGCGGGCTTTGCGCAGGAGGCTGTTTTCCCGGAAGGCTCCAGCGTTGGCCTGGTCATTCCCCGGAACATGCAGCCATCGTCGACGTTCAGCGGCTTTGAAGACCCGGCGATGGGCGCGACCATTGTGCTGACCGAGCTGCCGGTGGATGCCTATGCGCAAATCTCCGCCAAGTTCAATGCGGAAGGTCTGGCGCCCACGGGCATCGTTGTCAGCGGTGCCGCACAGGACTGGCAGGTCAAGGGCGCCTCGGCGGCCAAATATATTCACGGCAGCCAGATTGCCTCCGGCATCAAATACCGCAAATGGATTGTCCTGTCGCAGGCGCCGACGACCACGACGATGGTCACCATGCAAATTCCCGACGGGGTTGCCGGTGCGCCATCGGATGCGGATGTCGAGGACACATTGCGCTCGATCGCGGTGCGCACGCCGCCAACCCTTGACGAACAGATTGCTGCCCTGCCGTTCAAGGTGGGCGATCTCGCCGGGTTTCGCCCGATCCGCGCCATTGCCGGGGCAACCTATCTCCTGACCGACGGACCGCAGGACGTACCCGCCAGCGCGGCGCAGCCGGTGATCATCATCGCGTCCAATCTCGGCAATGCGCCCGAGGCTGCCGCACGCATGGACTTTGCCAGGAAGGCCTTTGCGTCGCTGACCGGGATCAAGGATGTCCGCTCTGACAATGAAAGCAGCGCGCCGGCCGATGGCGGCGAATGGGTGGATATTGACGGCAGCGCCAAGGACGCGACCAGCGGAGATGCGCTTTACGTTGCCCAGATCGCCCGGTTTGCCGGCGACCGCTACGTTCGCGCCATCCTGATCGTGCGGGGCAGCGAAAGGGATAAATTTGCCGACCGCTTCCGCAGACTCGCCAAGTCGCTGACGATCAATTAAAATCGGGCATGGATAAAACCTATCGACTCAGCAAAGACGAGATACGGCCATTGGTCCGCAATTACGGCGGCTGTATCGCAACCGATACGATTACAATTGACGGCTATCCCGTGCGCTTCATGTACCGCGAGGATCCCGACAACGCACTGGACAGCGGCTGGCGTTTTCTCTCGGGCTTCGAGAGCGACGACTACATGGAAGACCCGGACAACAGCGGGATTTTCGACGTCAACACCATCGCCAACTACGATCCCAGCATCATCCCTCTGCTCGACTCGCCGGTCGGCAGCGTGTTTGAACGGACCGGCGAACAGGAGCGCTTTGTCCGGGTCACCGACTGGGAACCCAGCGACGACGATGAGGAGTGAAGGGGTTCTATAGGCTTACACCCCCCTCTGGGCTGCCGCCGATCTCCCCCCTTGTGGGGGAGATGTCCGGTAGGACAGAGGGGGGTGCCCGGATCAACCGGCATAACAATACCGTATTGATTATCTCACTGACTTTCTTCCCCAACCCTTGCGGTTCTCTCACACAGAGTTACAACTGGACAAGTCGCGTGCAGTGACTGAAAATGCACGTGAATTGGACGAATCCTCGATTGGAATTCTGGAGACCGGAATGGCATTGGCTGATGCAGGAGCAATGGTGCGCAATGAAAATGGTATTGCGACCGTTGTTTCGATTCTTAAGAAAAGGTTTGGTGACAACGCGCAGACGGGCAAATCCATCCGCGAGCAGCATGGCCACACCACCAGTTATGTCCCGAACCAGGCCCCCGATCTCGTGGTTTTCGCCGAAACGACCGAAGACGTTCAGGAAGTCGTGCGCCTCTGCGGCGAGTGGCAGGTGCCGGTCATTCCGTTCGGCACCGGCACGTCGCTGGAAGGCCATGTGAATGCGCCGGCGGGCGGTGTGTCCATCGACCTGTCGCGGATGAACCGCATTCTCAAGGTCTATACCGAAGACCTCAATGTCGTGGTCGAGCCGGGCATCACCCGCAAGGAACTCAACGAATATCTGCGCGATACCGGCCTGTTCTTCCCGATCGATCCCGGCGCCAATGCCAGCCTTGGCGGCATGGCCGCCACGCGTGCCTCGGGCACCAATGCCGTGCGCTACGGCACCATGCGCGAAAACGTGCTGGCGCTGAAGGCCGTCATGCCGGATGGCCGCCTGATCAGCACGGCAAAGCGGGTGAAAAAAACGTCTGCTGGTTATGACCTGACCCGGCTGCTCGTCGGCTCCGAAGGCACGCTCGGCATCATCACCGAACTGACGCTGAAGCTCTACGGCATTCCGCAGGCGATCTCCGGCGGCATCTGCGCGTTTCCGGATCTTGAAAGCGCCTGCAATGCGGTGATCGAGACCATCCAGATGGGCATTCCCGTGGCGCGTATCGAGCTGGTCAACAGCCTGCAGATGCAGGCGATGATCAATTATTCCAAGCTTGATTATCCGGTTGCCCCCTATCTCTTTGTCGAATTCCACGGCAGCGATGCGGGCGTGGCCGAACAGGCGGAACTCTTCGGCGAGATTGCCGCGGCCAATGGCGGTGGCCCGTTCAAATGGACGGCCAATCTGGAAGAGCGCGAAAAGCTGTGGTCGGCGCGGCACAATTCCTATTTCGCCTGCATGACGCTGGCGCCCGGGAAGCAGTCGCTGTCGACGGATGTGTGCGTGCCGATTTCGCGCCTGGCAGAATGCATTGTCGCAACGGAGAAGGATATTGCGGCGAGCGGGCTGATCGCGCCGATTGTCGGTCATGCGGGCGACGGCAATTTCCATGTGCTGATCCTGTTCGACGACAAGAATCCGGAGGAAATCCAGAACGTGGAAGCCTTTGTCGAGCGCCTCAATCTCAGGGCGATTGCCATGGACGGGACCTGCACGGGCGAGCACGGCATCGGGCAGGGCAAGATAAAATTCCTCCGGCTCGAGCTTGGCGGTGCGGTCGACGTGATGGAAACGATCAAGCGGGCTATCGATCCGGGCAATATCATGAATCCCGGCAAGATCTTACGTCTGTAACTTTGCACGTTGATTCCGCATCTTCGCCCAATTTATGAACGGTGCGGTGTATACGGTGCCCAACGCGTAAGAATGGAGTTGAAACACTGGCGCGCCTTTTTGTTCTGATCGGCGGACTACTGGTACTGGTGCTCACCGCGGCACTGGTGGTGCCGTATTTTGTCGACTGGGCCGGCTACCGCTCCTCGTTTGAACGGGAGGCATCGGCGCTTCTCGGGCGGCCCGTCACGGTTGCCGGGACGGCCAGCGCCCGGCTCCTGCCGTTTCCATCGGTGACCTTCTCCGACGTCAAGGTGGGCGACCCCGGATCGGCGCCGGTCATGACCATCGACAAGTTTTCGATGGACGCGGAACTTGCGCCGTTCCTGCGCGGCGAGATTCTCATTTTCGACATGCGGCTGGAGAAGCCGACCGCTTCGGTCAATATCGACCGCAACGGCGTGGTCGACTGGGCCATCCGGCCGCAGACATCGTTCGGCTCGACGCAGGTCAAGCTGGAAAACGTGCGGATCACCAACGGCTCCGTGCTGGTGCGCGACGCCTCGACCGCGACGGTCCGCACCGTGAACGATCTCAATGCGACGGTGTCCGCGACCAAGCTGAGCGGTCCGTGGAAATTCGATGGCACATTGCTTTTCAACGGGGAGCGGACCAGCGTTTCCGCTTCCACCGGCCAGTTGAAGCCTGACGGCTCGCTCAACGTGCATGCACGTATTATCCCTGACGGCATTCCGGCGGTGCTCGAGACCGACGGCGGGGTGACGCTTGACAAGGGCGCGCTGAAATATGCCGGCAGCATCAACATCCGTTCGGCGGATGAGACAGCACCCAAGGCGGCGGGCAAGGGGACGCCGGCCGAGGACAAGCCGCTTCTTTCCAGCGTGCGCGTGACCGGGCGCTTCGAGGCCGATCATGCCAGCGTGACCATTCCGGAGTTCCGGATGGAGCAGGGGACGGTTGACGATCCCTATATCGTCAATGGCAACGCGCTTTTCGACTATGGCAGCAACCCGCGGTTTGAAGTCAAGGCGGATGGCCAGCAGGTGACGTTCGACACCCAGAACGAGGACAGCAAGGGCAGCAAGCCGACGCCGCACACGGCCGCGCAGCGGCTGGGCGTGTTCCGCCGCCTGATGGACCAGCTGCCCATTCCGACGGTTCCCGGCAGCATCGATCTGAAACTTCCTGCCATCGTGGCGGGCGACACCACCATCCGCTCGGTGCGGATCGATGCGGAACCCTCGGGCGGCGCCTGGAAGATCAACCAGCTCCGCGCGGAACTGCCGGGACGAACCCAGTTCGAGGCCAGCGGCATGCTGCAGATCGGCAAGGATTTCGGCTTTGACGGCAAACTGCTTGTCGCATCGCGCCAGCCCTCGGGCCTGGCGGCCTGGCTGACCGATACGGTGGATGAATCGATCCGGCGGCTGGCGGGCGCGGGTTTTTCCGGTGATGTGAAACTGCACGACGACCTGCAGCGCATCGACAATCTGGAAGTGGCGCTTGGCGGCGCCTCGCTGAAGGGATCGCTGATCCGCAGCGCCAAGGGCGAATCCGTGCCGCTGACCCAGCTGACGCTGGACGGTGGCGCGCTGGATGGCGATGCGCTGGAAGCCTTTGCCGCCATCTTCGGCCGCAACACGCCATCGGAGGCGGGCAAGGGCGCACCGCAGCTGGCGGGTGAAGATCTCGATGTGCGGGTGAAAGCCGGGCCGGTCAGCCATGGCGGCCTGGTGGCGGAATCGCTCGATACCGGCTTTCGCCTGCGCGACGGCGTCTTCGATATCGACCGCCTGACCGTGGGCAATGTATCCGGAGCAACCATTACCGCAACCGGCAAGATCGCGCCGTTCAAGGCCGAGCCTTCCGGTTCGCTGGATGCAACGGTTCTCTCGGATGACATGGCGCCGTTCGTTGCGGCGCTGGCGGCGCAGTTTCCCGACTTCCCGTTCCTTGCGGCGCTCAACGAGCATGCGGCCCGGTTTCCCGGACTGTTTGACGGAACGGAGCTGAGCATCATCGCCAATGCGCTGCATGGCAAGGATGCCGCCGATGAGTTCTCGCTGAGCGCGGCGGGGAAAACCGGCGGCATGGATATCACGCTTTCCGGCACGACCAGCCAGGGCACCGACAAGTTCCGCGTGCTGGAACTGACGATGAATGCGCGCACGGATCACGGCGAGAACCTGATGGCCCTGATGGGACTTCCCGCGCTGCCGCTCGGCTTTGCCGGTGAGCTGGAGGCGGACCTTGCCTTGAAAGGCAATGGCAAGGACGGCATCCAGACGCAGCTTGCGCTGAAAGCGCCGGACGGCCAGGCGCTCCTCGACGGCAGTTTGCGCAGCAGCAACGGCCTGTTGAACGGCGAAGGGCGCGCGTCGATCAAGGCCAGCGATCTGGAGCCCTATCTTGCGACAGCCGGCTATTCGCTGCCGGGATTTGGCAACGGCATGCCGGTCGACATGGCCAGCAGCTTCCAGCTCGCCAAGGGCCGGCTGGTGCTGCCGGATTTGAACGGCAAGGTGCATGATACCAAGATTGCCGGCCGTCTCGATCTCGGCGTGAACAACGGCACACCCGATATACAGGGCAATCTGGCGCTGGGCAGGATCGACCTTCCCGCCGTGGTGCAGTTCATGCTCGGCACCGGCGCCGTCGACGCGGGCGGGCAAACGCACTGGCCGAAAGAAACCTTTGCCAAGGCGCCGCTGTTCCCGGCCGATTTCAATCTCAAGATCAAGGCTGACGAGGCGGACGCCGGTGTTCTCGGACGGGTGGGCAAACTGCAGTCCACCGCATCGCTGAAGGACGGCTATCTGCGGCTCGATGAAACGCAGGGCGAGATTCTCGGCGGCACCGTCAAGGGCACGTTCGAGCTGCGCAACACGAGCGGTACCGGTCTGGCGGCGGGTCAGTTCACGCTGGAGCAGGCCTCCCTCGATGATCTCTACACGCCTGACGACCATGAACCGCTGATGGGCACAGCCAAGATCGTCGCTTCGATCAACGCAACCGGCACCTCCATCGCCGACATGATGGCGTCGGTTGCCGGTTCGGGCGTTGTTTCCGTGGATGATCTGGCCATCGATACCATCAATCCCGGCGCGCTCAAGCCCATCCTGGACGATGCCGACGGGCTGTCGGGCCCGATCACCGCTGCCAGCGTGAATGGCGTGATCGGCAAATATCTGCATGCCGGGCCGTTCAATGCGGGTGCGGCGGAGTTTGCCTTTACCATTGCCGGCGGCACGGCGCGGACATCGACATTCCAGCTGAAAAGCCCCGGTGCGTCGCTGAATGCCGATCTGCGGCTGAATTTTCCCGACATGACCATGGCCTCGCAGGGGCGCTACGCGTTCGATCCGGGCAAGCTGGTGGTTGCCGGTGCCGAGCCGGTTGTCGAGTTCAAGGGAGAGGGGCCGTGGCGCGCGCCGAAATGGACGCTGAACCGCCAGCCGCTGGAGCAGTTCCTGACGCAGCGCACGCTGGAGCGCGAGCAGCAGCGTGTCGAAACCATGCAGGCATCGCTGGTTGAAAAGCAGCGGCTGCGCCGCGAAGCCCTGCTGTTCCAGAGCAAGGCCACGGAACGCCAGAGGCTTGCCGAAGAGGCCAGGCTGAAGGCGGAACAGGAAGCGGCGGCCAAGGCCGAGGCGGAGCGGCAGGCGGCTGAAAGGGCTGCGGCCGAGAAAGCCGCTGCCGAGAAAGCCGCCGCTGAAAAGGGTGCCGCCGAGAAGCAGGCTGCGGAAGATGCGGCCCGGAAGACCCGCGAGCAGCCGTCGCCTCCCAGTGGCGGGGCGCAGGTGCCGCCCCAGCAGGGAAGCGGTACCCTCAACAAACAGTCCGTGGATGATTTTCTGAAGACGCTCGGGCCAACGGTTCAGTAGAGCTGGCAAAACTATTGTGCGTGGTTCGACAAGCTCACCATGAGGAAAGTTGCAATCTGCAGAGCGCTGGATTCCCTCATGGTGAGCTTGTCGAACCACGCATGACGGCGATGCAGAATACCGGGTGACTATAACACCACGAATCAAATCAGCTTCTTAAGAAGCGGTGTTCATCCTGTTCATCACCCAGTCGAGCACGTAGATGCGCAGGGCCGAAGACAGGTTGGAGTCGCGGTCGCGGCCCTCGTCGATCTCGGCAATCAGGCGGGCGAGCGTGATCTTGCGGTCGTCCGCGATGGACGTGATGATCGCGTAGAAGGGGTCTTCAAGGGAAAAACTGGTGCGGTGCCCGCGGATTGTCACGGACCGTTTGCGGACAAGGCTCAAGGCTTGTCCTTGCCGGCTGGTGGTACGCGACCCTCAAGCCGATTGCTGTCGAGAAACAGCTCGGTCTTGCGGCTGGCGTTCTTTTCAAACTGCTTCTCGGCCCCGGTGCGGCCAAACACAATCCGGTTCTCGGCCGCATTCTGCTCCTTCGCGTCCTTCGCCTTGCGCTTTTTGAACTGTCGCAGGTTGACGATGTCGGCCATGGGCGCGCGTTACTTCTTCTTCCGGAATGAATCCAGGGAAACGACCGATGCGGATGCCTTCTCGCCCGTTTCTTCGCGCGGAGCATCGGCTTTCTCGCCGCCTGCCTTGGCCGGCTTCTTGGCCGGTTTGGCTGCGGGTTTGGGCTTGGCGCCGGACGTTGCCGTCTTCGGCTTTTCGGCGGGCTGTACCGGCGCAATGCTGGTAACGCCCTGATCGTTGTCGCCGACGGTTTCTTCCACCTCGACGTCGAACTCCAGTTCGAAGTTGACGGAGGGGTCGTAGAAGCCGCGAATGGCGGAGAACGGCACGACCAGACGTTCCGGCACATCGCCGAAGGACAGGCCGACCTCAAACAGCGTATCCGTGACCTGCAAGTCCCAGAACTGGTGCTGCAGGACGATGGTCATCTGCTCGGGATATTTTTCGTGCAGACGCGTCGAAATGCGCACGCCCGCCGCACCGGTCAGGAACGTGACGAAAAAATGATGGTTGCCAGGAAGACCAGCCTTGGCAACTTCACCAAGGACTTTGCGGATAACGCCGCGCAGCGCTTCCTGGGCCAGTATATCGTAACGGATCATATCTTGTGGCATGCACTCTTATCCCATGGATTCGCCCCTCTCTGTCAAGCAGAGATGACAAACAGGTTTGAGCCATTATGGCGCATGGATAAAGGAATTGCGACTGGTTGTAAGCTCCAAGCTTAAATTAAGCTTGCGGTGCCCGCTGGGGGCCGTTGTCCGCACCTATTGCCGGATTGCCTGCGGGGGCGGAATAGGCCCGCAGGAAGGTGCGCACGGCGTTGCGCGCGGCATTGTCCAGCTGTTCCCCGGTCGGCGATTCGCCGAAGAGCGTAATCATCTGCAGATCGGCATTGACCAGGGCCAGGAACTGCCGGGCGGCGAGATCGAAATCATCCATCTGCAGGCCGCCGCCATGGGAGAGGCGGGCAAATAGCGCGGCGAGGGCGGTTCCGATCTTTCCGGGGCCGTGCCTGCGCCAGCCCTCGAACAGCTGCGGATAGCGCTCGCCCTCGGACTGCACCAGCTTGCGCAGGAACTTTCCGTCCTGGTTGCACAGGCAATTCTGGGCGAGCCGCACCGCAAATGCGCTCAGATCGTCTTCCAGATTGTCGGGTTTGTCAGGAAATGTCGCCAATATCGAGAAGAGGCTGGCATTGGTGCGGTTCATCACATCTTCGACCACGGCGGTGAAGAGTGTTTCCTTTTCCCGATAGTGGTTGTATATAGTCTGGCGCGAAACGCCCGCTTCCACAGCGATTTCGTCAATACTCGCTCCGGCAAAGCCTTCCCGGCAAAATACCTCGGCCGCTGCATCCAATATCGATAGACGTTTTGAACATTGACCACGTTGAGTATGGCCGGTCGCCTTGTGCGCTGCTTCTTTTGGATTTGTCATGAACCGAAGATAATGCGCATTGACGTTTTAGACAATAGTGTCTAATTTGACAGTTGTGTCTAAAAACATTGACACACTGTTTTGTGATGGAGAGAGCGTCCTCCCAAGCCGCGCCGCTCCATCGCAGGTGAAAAATTCTGAACCTCTCCTGAGAGCAATGCGGCGCAGAAGCCGATGAGCTTCGCGCTGCCGTTTTCTGAAAGATGAACACCATGACGACCTCTTTCTTTCGTACGGCCCTCATTCTTGGTCTCCTGTCGGCCATCGGACCATTTGCGATCGACATGTATCTCCCGGCGCTACCGTCCATCGGCAAGGATCTCAGCGCCGAAAACAATGTCGTGCAGATGAGCCTTCTGGCGTTCTTTATTTCCTTCGCCATCTTCCAGCTGATCTATGGGCCGCTTTCCGACATGTGGGGCCGCAAGGCGCCGCTCTATATGGGCATCGGCCTGTTTGCCGTGGCCAGCGTCGGCTGCGCGCTGTCGAATGACATCGAAACGCTGATTGCCTTCCGCTTCCTGCAGGGCATCGGCGGCGCGGCGGGCATGGTCATTCCGCGCGCCATCGTTCGCGACATGCACACGGGTGTCCAGGCGGCGCGTCTGATGTCGCTGCTGATGCTGGTCTTCAGCATTTCGCCGATCCTTGCGCCGCTCACCGGCAGTGCCGTCATCAGCTTCTATGGCTGGCGCGGCGTGTTCTGGGCGGTGACGATTGCCGCCTTCATCGGGCTGATCCTCCTGTCGACACAGCTGAAGGAAACCCGCCCCAAGGCCGCACGCGTGGAGAGCAGCCTTGGCAGCGCCATGGCCGCCTATCGCCTGCTGCTCAGCGACCGCAACTTCCTGACGCTGACCTTCATCGGCGGGCTGGGTATTTCGAGCTTTCTCGTTTACCTCGCCAACTCGCCCTTCGTGCTGATCGACCATTACGGCCTGACGCCGACACAGTACAGCATCGCCTTCTCGATCAATGCGGTGTCGTTCTTTACGGTATCGCAGCTGACCGGCTGGCTCGGCGACCGTTTCGGTCTGGTGCGTGTGATGCGCATGGCCTTGACCGCCTTCTCGTTCACCATGGCGGCCATGGTTGTCGTCATGGCGCTGGGCTTCAACCAGCTGCCGGTCTTGGCGACATTCCTGTTCATCGGTTACGGCTTCCTCGGTCTGGTCATTCCGACGACCGCGGTGCTTGCCCTTGAAGATCATGGCGAGATTGCCGGTACGGCGTCAGCCCTGATGGGAACGCTGCACTTCGTGACGGCAGCTGTCGCAATGGTAATCGCCGGTCTGTTCTTCAACGGCACGGCACTGCCGATGGCGGCGGGTATCGGCCTGTGCGCCGTGGCGGCCTTCATTCTGACGCAGCTGACAATCGCGCGCCGCCGCGTTGTCGAAGCGGAAGCCGCTGCGGAGTAACCAGCCTCGCTCATCCACTCAGGCGAAGGCCCGGAACCACAGTTCCGGGCCTTCTGCATTTCTGCAGCGCAGGACGATTGACGCAACAGGGTGCGCAAAGCCTGAAGACGGCTTGCGGCGTGGCGGATTTTCAAAAAGGGGGAAAGGTGGAGGTTTCTGTTGCCAGGTACCTCCGAACCCCGCCTAGAAGTGCGAACCCCTAGGACTTAATTTGAAGCGATCACACCGCAATTAAGCAGCGAGACGTGCTTCCGCATAGTTGTCGTTTGCAACTACTGAGTTAGCCCGATAACGGTGGTACTATGCCGGGCAAAAGAGCGATTTTTACACCCTTGTCGATCCTATTTCGCCCCCGCCACAATGCAGTCCTGCAACTGCACTCTGGTGGAGGCGCCGGGTACCGCCCCCGGGTCCAATAGGCTTATTGTATCGTCCGTTTATCACCATAGCTGGCCGAAGCCAGCAAGACCTATATAGGTGGTGTCGCGGCGAAATGAAAGAGCGGCATTGACAGGTTCCTGTAGCTGGGGAATGTTTCCTGTGTCTAACGAGTCATCGCCTTATGCAGCTGCCGGTTGTGCGGTGTCTTTTGTGTCAGGGAGGGTTTCAGTGCCTGGGCATTGAAACCAACAATCAGGGGATTTTTTCATGAGTGACTATCTAGCAGATGTACGTCATTACGATGCGGGTGCGGACGAGGCGATTGTCACAAAAATCGTCAAACATCTCGGAATTGCCCTGCGCAACCGGGATTCTTCGCTGGTTTCCTGCTCGGATCCGGAAGAATTGGCCCGTGTTCGTACCAGTTGGGTTGGCAAGAAGCTCGGCGTTACCGATGCTGCCAAGGCCGATGCTGCCATTCACGCCGTCTGCGAAAAGATGAAAGATCACCGTTCCAAGGGCCGGGTCACCTTCTATTATCTGACGGCAAAAGAGCTCGGACTGCTCGGCAGCCTCTGAGCGTTGGGTGGACCGAAATGGATCCCCGGTGATTCGCCGGGGATTTTTGCCGCCTGTGCTTGTGGATCACACAGAAGTTTTACTGCTTCGTGAAACGAATCTGCTAAAGAGAAGCCATGCGCGCTTATCTTGATCTTCTCCAGCATGTGCTCGATACCGGCGTCGACCGCGGCGACCGTACCGGGACAGGCACACGTTCCGTTTTCGGCTACCAGATGCGATTCGATCTGTCGGCGGGTTTTCCCGCCCTGACGACCAAGAAACTGCATCTCAAATCCATCATCCACGAGCTGCTATGGTTCCTGAAAGGCGAAACGAACATCGCCTATCTCAAGGAAAACGGCGTGACGATCTGGGACGAATGGGCCGACGAGAACGGCGATCTCGGGCCGGTCTATGGCTATCAGTGGCGCTCCTGGCCTGCGCCCGACGGCCGGCATATCGACCAGATTGCGAATCTTGTCAGTGCGATAAAGCAAAATCCCTATTCGCGGCGTCTGATCGTTTCCGCATGGAATCCGGCGCTGGTCGATGAAATGGCGCTGCCGCCCTGCCACTGCCTGTTCCAGTTCTATGTGGCCGACGGAAAGCTTTCCTGCCAGCTCTACCAGCGCTCCGCCGATATTTTCCTCGGCGTGCCGTTCAATATTGCATCCTATGCCCTGCTGACCCTCATGGTGGCGCAGGTCACGGGTCTGCAGCCGGGTGATTTCGTCCACACGCTGGGCGATGCGCATCTCTATGCCAACCATTTCGAGCAGGCGCGGCTGCAATTGAGCCGTACGCCGGGTCCTTTGCCGGTCATGCGCCTTAATCCCGACGTGAAAGACCTCTTTGCTTTCACATTCGACGATTTCAGTCTTGAGAACTATGTGGCCGAAGCGAGCATCAAGGCGCCGATCGCCGTCTAGGGTCAAGACCCGTTGATCTGGTCGAATTGCTCGCGCTCTTTGGTTCACGCTGTCTGCTTTCCCGGAAGGAATAGGTCCAATGATCAGTTTTGTTGTTGCCGTCGCGCAGAACGGGGTTATCGGCCGTGACAATGGCCTGCCGTGGCGCCTTTCCTCCGACCTGAAGCGGTTCAAGGCGGTCACTATGGGCAAACCCATCATCATGGGGCGCAAGACCTGGGATACGCTCGGCAAGCCGCTGCCGGGACGCACCAACATCGTCATCACCCGCGATCCCGCCTTTGCCGTGGACGGTGTCATTGCGGTCCGTTCCGTGGATGAGGCGCTGATGATTGCCGGCAGCCATGCGGCGGCGGACAAGGTGGATGAAATCTGCGTTATCGGCGGCGGCGAGATTTATCGCCAGCTCCTGGACCGGGCGCACCGTCTTCACATCACCTGGGTTCTGGCCAATATCGAGGGCGACGCGTTTTTCCCTCCCATCGATCCGAAGAACTGGAACGAAGTGTTTCAGGAAGAATTCCCGGCGGGTGAAAAAGACAATTATCCGACCCGCTACACGATTTACGAACGACGCTAGAATTTGCCGCTTATCCGGCAATCAATATGAAAATTTCGTGATAAGCGGTCATAATCGTTCGACTTTTTACCAAATTAGCATGAAAAACCGCGCTGCGCGTTGAAAGCGCGCCTTGCGATCCCTATAAACGGGATATCGGGTTAGCGGGACGTTGCCATGGGGTGGCGAATCTCGTTCCAAAACATGAGGTAGGAATGCCCTGGAGTAATCAGAACGGTGGCGGCGGCCCTTGGGGTGGCGGCGGTAACAACAATGGCGGCGGCGGCGGTCCATGGGGCCAGAAGCCGCAAGGCGGAGGTCCCGGAGGTAATCCGCCCGACCTTGAAGATATTATCCGCCGTGGCCAGGACCGTCTGCGCCAGGCACTTCCCGGCGGCACCGGCAGCAGTTCGACGATCTTCGGATTGGCGGCGCTTGCCCTGGTTGCCTTCTGGCTTTTCCAGTCGATCTACACGGTCCAGCCGGATGAACGCGCTGTCGAACTGCGCTTCGGCAAGCCGAAGGCGGATATTTCCGAGCCCGGCCTGCACTTCCATCTCTGGCCCATCGAGACCTATGAAAAGGTCCAGATCGTCGAGAAGCAGAAGAACATCGGCGGGCAGGGCGTATCGGGCGCCAAGGAAGGCCTGATGCTGACCGGCGACCAGAACATCGTGAACGTTCAGTTCTCCATTCTTTACCGCGTTTCCGACCCGGTTGCTTACCTCTTCCATGTGCAGAGTCCGGAAAACATGGTCCAGCAGGTCTCCGAGAGCGCCATGCGTGAAATCGTTGGCCGCAGCCCGGCGCAGGACATTTTCCGCGACAATCGTGCGGGCATCGCCAATGACGTGCGCGGCATCATCCAGAAGACACTGGATGATTACGGCGCCGGTGTTCAGGTCAATGCCGTCTCCATCGAGGATGCGTCGCCGCCGCGTGAAGTGGCCGATGCCTTCGATGAAGTGCAGCGTGCCGAACAGGACGAAGACCGCTTCGTCGAGGAGTCGAACCAGTATTCCAACCAGAAACTCGGTCAGGCCCGCGGTGAAGGTGCGCAGATCCGCGAAGATGCGGCCGCCTACAAGAACCGCATCGTGCAGGAAGCACAGGGTGAGGCCCAGCGCTTCACATCGGTCTATGACCAGTATGTGAAGGCGCCGGAAGTGACCCGCAAGCGTCTTTTCCTCGAAACGATGGAACGTGTGCTGAAGGACTCGAACAAGGTGATTGTCGACCAGAAGAACGGTCAGGGGGTCGTGCCCTATCTGCCGTTGTCGGAGATCACAAAGCAGCAGCGCCCGACTGAGGGGACAAAGTAATGAGCCAGAATCGTCTTCCTCTTATTGCGGGTCTCATCGCATTCATCGCCCTTTTGGTTTATTCCTCGGTTTTCGTCGTCAATGAACGTCAGCAGGCCATTGTCCTGCGCTTCGGCCAGATCGTCGATGTGAAGACCCAGCCCGGTATCTATTTCAAGCTGCCGTTCGGCTTTCTTGAAGCCGACAATGTCCAGATGATCGAAGATCGTCTGCTGAGCTTTGAACTCGACAATATCCGCGTTCAGGTTTCGGGCGGCAAGTTCTACGAAGTCGATGCCTTCCTGGTCTACCGAATCACCGATCCGCGCAAGTTCCGCCAGACCGTGTCGGGCGACGTGGAATTCGCACAGGCCCGTTTGCGCACGCGTCTCGATGCATCCTTGCGTAGCGTTTACGGTCTGCGTGGATTTGAAGCCGCGCTTTCCGACGAGCGTGCGGGCATGATGCGTGAAGTGCGCGAACAGCTGCGTCCGGATGCGGAATCGCTGGGTCTCGAGATTGCGGACGTGCGCGTTCGCCGGACCGACCTGACCCAGGAAGTGTCGCAGCAGACGTTCGAGCGCATGAAGGCCGAGCGTCTTGCCCAGGCTGAATTCCTGCGGGCCCGCGGCCGTGAAGCTGCCCAGCGCATCAAGGCGATTGCCGATCGCCAGGTGGTCGAGATCATTGCGGAAGCCCGCAAGGAATCGGAAATCGCCCGCGGTGAGGGTGAAGGCGAGCGCAGCCGGATCTTTGCCGATGCCTTCTCCAAGGATCCGGATTTCTTCGCGTTCTACCGGTCCATGGCTGCCTATGGCACGGCGCTGGATAATACGGGGACAACGATGGTGCTTTCGCCCAATTCCGAGTTCTTCCGGTATTTCCAGGATGCCAATGGTGGCGCTGTTCCGCCGGCGCCGGCCGCTGCAAAACCTGCCCCGCAATAGGGGCAGGCCAGGCATGATCGACTTTCTGGATGCCGTAGGGCTGTTCCTCGTCTTCGAGGGGCTGCTCTACGGCTGTTTCCCGCTGATCGCAAAGCGCGTCGCGCGGGATGTCAGCGGACAGCCGGATGGCTTTCTGCGCATGGCCGGTGTCGCGTCGGTTGCCATCGGCGTGGTTATCGTCTGGCTCGCACGGGGGTAAGGGCGGGCCCCGCCATTACCTAACTTGATCAGACTTGCAGTCTGACGGCCATATTTTCGTCTACTCTCGCGGCTCTGTTGTAATTCATCGCTATTTATTTTTTAATCCGAGTACACTGACAAAGGCCCGAACGCATGGTTTTCACTCCTGGTCGCCCGATTTTCCGTTCTGCCACTGCGGCAATCGCGCTGATTGCCCTGTCCGCCACGAGCGTGACGCCCGCCTTTGTGACCATCGCGGCAGCACAATCGGCGCAGCCGAAAGCCCAGGGCCCGGCATCCGTCGCCGATCTCGCCGAGGGTCTGCTGGATGCGGTGGTCAATATTTCGACGTCGCAGACCGTCAAGGGGCAGGATGGCGATTCCGGACCGGTTCCCATGCCGAAAGTCCCCGAGGGATCGCCGTTCCAGGAGTTCTTCGACGAGTATTTCGGCAAGCAGAAGCCGGGTGAGAACAATCCGTCCCGCAAGGTTCAGTCATTGGGCTCCGGCTTTGTCATCGATGCGGAGCAGGGCATCGTCGTGACCAACAATCATGTGATCGCCGATGCGGATGATATCGAGGTGAATTTCACCGATGGGTCGAAGCTGAAGGCGGAACTGGTCGGCAAGGACACCAAGACCGATCTGGCGGTGCTCAAGGTCGACCCGAAAAGGCACAAGCTGGTCGCGGTCAAGTTCGGCGATTCCTCTAAGGCCCGTATCGGCGATTGGGTCATGGCCATCGGCAACCCATTCGGTCTTGGCGGCACCGTGACGGTGGGTATCGTTTCCGCCCGCAACCGCGACATCAATTCCGGCCCCTATGACAATTTCATCCAGACGGATGCGGCGATCAACCGGGGCAATTCCGGCGGCCCGCTGTTCGACATGTACGGACAGGTGATCGGGATCAACACGGCGATCATTTCGCCGACCGGCGGATCGATCGGCATCGGCTTTGCCATTCCGGCGGACCTCGCATCCGGTGTGATCCAGCAATTGCGCGACCATGGCGAAGTGCAGCGCGGCTGGCTTGGCGTGCGCATCCAGCCGGTCACCGACGATATCGCCGAAAGCCTGGGGATGACCTCAAGCAAGGGTGCGCTGGTTGCCGGTATCATTGATGGCGGTCCCGTGGCCAACGGCTCCATCCTGCCCGGTGATGTCATCACCAGGTTCGACGGCAAGCCGGTGAACAATGTAAAGGACCTGCCGCGCGCCGTGGCGGAAAGCCCTGTCGGCAAGGAAGTCGATGTCGTCGTGGTGCGCAAGGGCAAGGAACAGACGGTCAAGGTCACGCTCGGCCGGCTGGAAGATACAACCGACGCCAAGACCAAGGAGAAATCCCAGTCGCAGACCGATCAGGATGAAGACGCCGCGCAGGATGTGGATGTCCTCGGCATGACGCTCGGCGTGCTCGACGATGACAGCAGAAAGACATTCGGCATTGCCAAGGAGGTCGAGGGCGTTCTGATCACCGAAGTGCAGGCCCAATCGATTGCCGCGAACAAGCGGATCGAAGCGGGCGACGTGATCGTCGATATTGCCCAGGAAGCCGTCAAGACGCCGGAAGACGTGGCTGCCCGCATCGAGAAGCTGCGCGATGAAGGCCGCAAGAATGCCCTTTTGATGCTGGCATCCAAGACGGGCGAATTGCGCTTCGTGACTTTGCAGATGAACTGACGTCTCAACGACCTCAGCAAAAAGGCGGCCAATGGCCGCCTTTTTTGTTTCCGGCGCTGTCAGATGACAAAGTCGGTCTTGCGATAGCCCTGGATGTAGAGCAGCGCGGTGAGATCGCCATGATCCACCCGGACCTTTGCCTGTGCCGCGACCGACGGCTTGGCGTGGAGTGCGACACCTGTGCCGGCAAGCTGCAGCATGCCGAGGTCATTGGCGCCGTCGCCGACGGCAAGAGCCTCGTCCGGTGACAGGTTGAAGCGTTCGCAGATGGCGTTGAGTGCGGCGACCTTGGCCTCGCGGCCGAGGATGGGTTCGGTGACTTCGCCGGTGAGCGTTTCACCATTGTCGATGAGCGTATTGGCGCTGTTCTCGTGAAAGCCGATCATGGCGGCGATGCGCTGGGTGAAGACGGTAAAGCCGCCCGAAACGAGCGCCGTATAGGCCCCATGTTTGCGCATGGTGCGAACAAGCTCGGGTCCGCCGGGCATGAGGGTGATACGGCTGGCGATGACCTTGTCGATGACGGAATAGGGCAGGCCCTTGAGCAGTGCCACCCGTTCACGCAGGGCGGGCTCGAAGGCGATCTCGCCGTTCATGGCGCGGGCGGTGATGGCCGCCACCTTGTCGCGCAGGCCGGCCTCTTCGGCCAGTTCGTCGATGCATTCCTGCTGGATCATGGTGGAATCCATGTCGGCGATCAGGATTTTCTTGCGCCGTGTATCCTGTTCCTGCACGACGATATCGATGGGCTCGCCATCGACGATCCGCGCCAGTTCCGCATGGGCCTCCACCGGGTCAGAGCCTGTGCGCAGGGCGAGATCGCAGGCAATTCCGTCGGCCAGCCAGTAAAGTCCTGTTGCATTGAGTGCCGCTGAGGCTTTAATCCCGAGCGATGCGCTGAGACGGGGTGAAGCCGGATTGGCGATAAGCGTGGCCATCAAGGGCATGAGCATTTCCCGATTGGACGATTGGTGTGACAAGAAGACAGACAATCCTGATAGCCGGACCGACGGCAAGCGGCAAGTCGGCATTGGCGCTGCGCTATGCCGAGGAAACCGGCGGCTGGATCGTCAATACCGATTCCATGCAGGTCTACGGCGTGCTCGATGTGCTCACCGCACGGCCGGGGCCGGATGATCTTCGGCAAGCGCCGCATTGCCTCTATGGCCATGTCCCGCCGTCCGAAGCCTATTCCACCGGCCGCTGGTTCGCCGATGTCGAACACCTGCTGAAAACCGAAGCTGCGGGTGACCGCCCGCTGATCTTTGTCGGCGGCACCGGGCTTTATTTCCGGGCGCTGCTCGGCGGCCTCTCGGCCATGCCGGACATACCCGATGATGTGCGGGCCTATTGGCGCGCGCAGGACGCGCAGGTCGGTGCGCAGCAGCTGCACGCCATTTTGAGCGAAAAAGACCCGCAGGCCGCGGCGGCGCTGCGCCCGACCGACAGCCAGCGCGTCGTGCGGGCGCTGGAAGTGATCGACGCATCGGGACGGTCGATCATCGATTGGCAGAAGCAAACCGGCACGCCTTTGATCGATGCGGCCTCGGCCCGCAAGATCGTCATCGACCCGGACCGGGCCTGGCTTGGCGAACGGATCGCGCTGCGGTTTGCAACCATGCTGGAGAAGGGAGCGGCCGGGGAGGTCAAAGCCCTGCTTGCGCTCGGATTGTCATCCGATCTGCCCGCCATGCGAGCCATCGGGGTCGGTGAAATCGCCAGGATGCTGGCAGGCACGATCACGCCTGCACAGGCAGCCGAGCTGTCGACAATTGCGACGCGGCAATATGCCAAGCGGCAAATGACCTGGTTCCGCAACCAGCTCGGCGACGACTGGGAGCGGATCGCCTATCCCGGCCCTTAAGTCTTGTCGGTGCGGAAGCTGCGGATGAGGTCGCTGGCGCGAAACCCTTCGGTCTCGGATCGCGCCGGTTTGCGCGGCTCTTCGATGATCGGGGCGGATTCGGCCGCGCGCCACTGGCTCCGGACCGGTTCCGGCGGGAGGGGTACCGCGGGGCGCTGGACCATCGCCGGCTTTTCCGGGGCCAGAAAACCGGCCGATGCATGTTCGGTCGTGGTGCTGTCGGCAGCATTCAGCTGGCGCATCCGGACGAGGATCATGTCGAGCGACACGTGGCTGTCGCCGCTGCGCATGGCTTCCTGCTGCTGCGTCATATGCGCGGCGGGCAGATGTTCCGGCGCGATGGTTTCGAACATCATGCGCATCGGTGTCGGCACGGCCTCACCGAAGGCGATCGCCTCGCGGTTGGCGATCGACGACAGGAAGCCCACGGCGCTTTGCGACGCGCCGCTGATGGCGCCGCGGACGATTTCCTGGTCGCGCTCATTGCCGAGCCGCATGGCGAAAACCGTGCTGCACTGGGAGAGGATCGTCGGGTCGAGCTCGCCGGGACGCTGGGTGATGACGGAGAGATAGACGCCGTATTTGCGGCCTTCCTTGGCGATGCGTGCAATGGCCTGGCGCGTCGGCCAGAACCCGGCACTGGTATCGGCGGGGATATAACGGTGTGCTTCCTCGCACACGACAAGCGTCTGCACATTGCCATCGCTGGAAACAGCGAGGTCAAAAGCCATCCGGCAGAGAACCGAGGCGACGGAGTTCACCACTTCCGACGGCAATCCCGCCAGCTGGAACACGCAGATGGGCCGGTCGTTTTTCGGCACGCGGAAAATGTGGCCGACGGTCTGGCGCATCGTATCGAGTGTTGCCGGGGCCGAGAACATGAAGCGGTAGCGCGGATCGGCGACCAATGCCTGCAGGCGGTAGCGCAGCGCCTTCATGGTCGGCCGGTCCGTCTTGCCGTCGAGCTGGCCGATGCGCTCCTCCAGCAGCTTGATCAGATCCGCCATCCGGTAGGGCGTTGGCGTATCGGCGGTCATCGAGGCAAAGTCACGTTCTTTCCTTAGGAGGGACGATGTGGCGGCCGCTTCAACATTGGCGAAACGTTCTTTGGCGAGCGGAATGAGATCGCGCAGAATATCGATTTCAGCCGCGATTTGCGGGCGTCCGCGGAACACGGCTTCGCCGAATTCCTCCAGCTTGAACATCCAGTACGGCAAATCGAAGGTGCTGTAGTCGATGGAAATGGCGAGATCGGGAAACGCGCTGGCAAATTCGTTGTGCGGATCAAGAATGAGGACGCGCAGATCGGGACGCTGCGAAATGATTTTGCGCAAAAGCAGGGTCACGGCGCTGGATTTGCCGACGCCCGTGCTGCCAAGCACGGCGAAATGGCGGGAGATCAGGCTGTCGACCGAGATCAGCGCCGGAATGTCGGCATTCTGCGAGAGGTGGCCGATGGAAACCGTGTTCTTCAGCGATGTGGTGTAGATGGTGGCCAGATCGGCGGCGCGGATGCGATGGGCGATGGCGCCCATGTGCGGATAGGTGGTGATGCCCGAGGAGAAGCGCAATTTGCCGTCGATATGCGCATCGACCTGGCCGACGAGTTCCACATGGATATGGATGCTTTGATCGACATCCTGCTGCCATTCGGCATTGGGCAGCTCAACCTTGTAGACAAGACCAACCACACGGCTGTCGGCAACCTGAATGGAGATAAGCTGGCCGACAGACCAGTAATCGTCCGATGCCGTGATCGACGGGCCGGTCTTGGCGTGGATGATGGCCTTGTCGCCGTTGCATTCGATGACATGCCCATCGGTCCGGTTGCGGACCATCGGTCTTGATTGTGCAGAGGGCAGGGCTTCAGCGCTCATGGGTCGTGGTCAATCCTGGGACTTGGCAACGGAATTGAACTCTAGGCGCAAGGCATTGAGAATATCTTAGCGATGCATTTCACATTTGAAGGATGTTGCGCCAAAGCATTGCTTTGTTTGCGAACATTTCAATTTCCTGAATTTTGCCGTTGACGGATAGAGTTTGCTTAATTATCGTCCGCGACCATGAAAACAGTTCTTATCGTCGTGGGACCGCGCATGGGCAGGGTGTTGTAAGCACCCGGCGGAAGCTCCCATGCGCGAAACACAGGCTCCTTCGGGGGCCTTTTTTATTTCCAAACCTTACGCTAAACGAAAACACCTTCTGGAAGGCCGAGAGCCGCAGAATACACGGGAAGAGATCGATGACCGCAGACAAGCAGGATAGTGACAACCACACATCGCAACGACGGGAGATGACCGGTGCCGAAATGGTCATTCAGGCACTCATCGATCAGGGCGTGACGGACATTTTCGGATATCCGGGTGGTGCGGTCCTTCCCATTTATGACGAGCTGCATCAGCAGGACAAGATCAATCACGTGCTGGTTCGCCATGAGCAGGGCGCCGGTCACGCGGCGGAGGGCTATGCCCGTTCCACCGGCAAGGTCGGCGTGATGCTGGTCACATCCGGCCCCGGTGCGACCAATGCGGTGACGCCGCTGCAGGATGCCTTGATGGACTCCATCCCGCTGGTCTGCATCAGCGGCCAGGTTCCGACCACGCTCATCGGCTCGGATGCGTTTCAGGAATGCGATACGATCGGTATCACGCGTCCATGCACCAAGCACAACTGGCTGGTGAAGGACGTCAACGATCTCGCGCGCATCCTGCACGAAGCCTTCCACGTGGCGCGCACCGGCCGTCCGGGGCCGGTTCTCGTTGACGTGCCGAAAGACGTCCAGTTTGCCACCGGCTTCTATACGCCGCCGGAAACATCGCCGCGCACCAGCTATCGTCCCAAGGTCGAGGGCGATATCGAGGCGATCAAGCAGGCCGTTGCCCTGATGGCGACAGCCAAGCGCCCGGTCATCTATTCCGGCGGCGGTGTCATCAATTCCGGCCCGCAGGCCAGCCATCTGCTGCGCGAACTGGTGGAGCTGACCAATTTCCCGATCACCTCGACGCTGATGGGCCTCGGCGCCTATCCGGCATCAGGCAAGAACTGGCTGGGCATGCTGGGCATGCACGGCACCTACGAGGCCAACATGACGATGCATGATTGCGACGTCATGGTCTGCATCGGCGCGCGCTTCGACGACCGCATCACCGGGCGCCTCAATGGCTTCTCGCCCAACTCGAAGAAAATCCACATCGATATCGACCCGTCCTCGATCAACAAGGCGGTTCGCGTCGACATTCCCGTGGTTGGCGATGTTGGCCGGGTTCTGGAAGACATGGTCCGGCTGTGGCGCGCTTCGTCCGAAAAGCCTGAAAAGAAGGCGATAGGCGAATGGTGGGCGCAGATCGACAAATGGCGGTCGCGCAAGTCCCTGTCCTATACACGCAACAAGGACGTGATCATGCCGCAATATGCCCTGGAGCGGCTCTATGCGCTGACCAAGGATCGCGACACCTTCATCACGACGGAAGTCGGGCAGCACCAGATGTGGGCGGCACAGTTCTATGGTTTTGAAAAGCCCAACCGCTGGATGACCTCCGGCGGCCTCGGCACCATGGGGTATGGCCTGCCGGCGGCGTTGGGCGTGCAGATTGCCCATCCCAATTCGCTGGTCATCGACATTGCCGGCGATGCCTCGGTGCAGATGACCATGCAGGAAATGAGCGCGGCGGTGCAGTACGAAGCGCCGATCAAGATCTTCATCCTGAACAACCAGTATATGGGCATGGTGCGCCAATGGCAGCAATTGCTGCATGGCAACCGCCTGTCCCACTCCTATACGGAAGCCTTGCCCGATTTCGTCAAGCTGGCGGAAGCCTATGGTGGCCATGGCATCCGCTGCGAAAAGCCGGGCGATCTCGACGATGCCATTCAGGAAATGATCGACGTGAAGAAACCGGTTCTGTTCGATTGCCGCGTGGCCAATCTGGCAAACTGCTTCCCGATGATTCCGTCCGGCAAGGCGCATAATGAGATGCTTCTGCCTGACGAAGCGACGGATGAAGCCGTTGCCAATGCCATCGATGCCAAGGGACGGCAGCTCGTTTAACAAACCGGAGAGGAAACACCAAATGAACGCTCAAAATCTAGCCTCCGGCTCGGCATATTTTATTGCCAAGGAGACAGAGCTACCGATCACCACGGTGCTATCGGTTCTCGTTGACAACGAACCCGGCGTCCTTGCGCGGGTGATCGGCCTGTTTTCCGGCCGTGGCTACAACATTGAAAGCCTGACCGTCTCGGAAACCGAGCACGAACAGCATCTGTCGCGCATCACCATCGTGACGCGCGGCACCCCGCATGTGCTCGACCAGATCCGCCACCAGCTCGAACGCATCGTTCCGGTACACCGGGTGGTTGATCTTTCCGTCCGGGCTGACGAACTCGGCAATGACAAGCCGATCCAGCGCGAGCTGGCGCTGGTCAAGGTGGCGGGTCTTGGCGAGAACCGCAATGAGGCACTGCGTCTTGCCGATGCATTCCACGCCAAGGTGGCGGATGCCACGACAGAGCATTTCATCTTCGAAATCACCGGCAAGGGGTCGAAGCTCGATCAGTTCATCGCCATCATGAAGCCGCTCGGCCTCGTCGAGATCTGCCGGACCGGTGTCGCCGCCATGAACCGCGGCCCGCAGGGCATGTAGGCTTCAGCGGCAATCAGACTCAGGGATACGCAATTGTATCCCTGACAAGATTGCGATTGAGCGACATGAACCCGAAGCTTAAATCTTCCCCACGCATCAGATCCGGTTTGTCATGTCGCTCGAAATCTTTTTCACGCTCCTCGTTTTTGCCTTCGTCACGTCGATCACGCCGGGACCCAACAATCTGATGCTGCTCGCGTCCGGGGTGAATTTCGGCTTCCGGCGCACCATTCCGCATATGCTGGGCATCGGCAGCGGCTTCTTTTCGCTGCTGATCGGCGTCGGTCTTGGCCTGGGCGCCCTGATCCAGACCATTCCGCTGGTCTACACGATCCTCAAATTCGCCGGCGGCGCCTATCTGGTCTATCTCGCCTACAAGATCGCGACGTCGCGCTCGCTCGGCACGGTTGATAGCAATGCCCGCCCCATGACATTCCTAGAGGCGGCAGCCTTCCAGTGGGTCAACCCCAAGGCCTGGGTAATGGCGGTGACGGCGATGGCGACCTATACCGCGCCGCAGGCCTATCTCGCCACAGTGCTGATTGTCGGCATCGCCTTCGCCCTGGTCAACGTGCCCTCGGTGTCGAGCTGGGCGGCCTTCGGCCAGTTCATGCGCGGCTGGCTGTCGGACCCGGCGCGGCTGAAATGGTTCAATATCAGCATGGCGGCCTTGCTTGTCGCCAGTCTCTGGCCGATGCTGCGCTGATCTTGCACGAAATGCGGGAGGCGCATAAGTTTCCACCATGTCCCATGATCACGATCACCACCACGACAATGAACTCGATCCCATGGCCGCGCGGGTGCGGGCACTCGAAACCATCCTGACTGAAAAAGGTCTTGTCGATCCCGAGGCGATCCATGCCATTGTCGAGACCTATGAGACCAAAGTCGGGCCGCGCAACGGTGCGAAGGTTGTGGCCAAGGCGTGGGTCGATCCGGAATTCAATGCCTGGTTGAGACGCGATGCGACCGCAGCCATTGCGTCGCTGAGCTATACCGGCCGCCAGGGCGAGCACATGCAGGCGGTGTTCAACACGCCGGAAACCCACAATCTCGTCGTGTGCACGCTGTGTTCCTGCTACCCATGGTCGGTGCTCGGCTTGCCGCCCGTCTGGTACAAGTCGCCGCCTTACCGCTCGCGCGCCGTCATCGATCCGCGCGGTGTGCTGGCGGAGTTTGATCTGGTTCTGCCCGATACCACCAGCATCCGCGTGTGGGATTCGACCGCCGAGCTGCGCTACCTCATCATCCCGCTGCGCCCGGAAGGCACCGATGGCTGGAGCGAGGAACGGCTTGCCACGCTGGTGACGCGCGATTCGATGATCGGCACGGGGCTCGCCCGTGTGCCGGAGGTGGCATGAACGGGCCGCAGGATCTTGGCGGGCAGATGGGCTTCGGTCCGGTCAATCCGGAGAAGGATGAGCCCCATTTCCATGCGGCGTGGGAAAAGCGGGCGCTGGGTCTGACCCTGGCCGCCGGAGCCATGGGGCATTGGAACATCGACGAAAGCCGCCATGCCCGCGAAAGCCTGCATCCCGCCGACTATTATGCCTCCAGCTATTACGAGATCTGGACCAAGGCGCTGGAAGCGCTGCTGAAGCGCCATGGATTCGTCACCGATGCGGAGTTGGCGCAGGGACATTCGCTCGGCAAGGGAACAGAGCCCAAGCGCGTCCTGCAAGCGGAGAATGTTGCCGCCGTTCTGGCGAAGGGCGGTCCCTGCGACCGTCCGGTCGGACAGGCGCCGCGTTTCCAGGCGGGGAACCGCGTCAGAACCCGCAATTTCAACCCGCACACACATACGCGGCTGCCGCGCTACGCCCGTGGGAAAACCGGCATGGTAGAAGCTGTGCGCGAGGGCTTCGTCTTCCCGGACACCAATGCGCATGGGCAAGGCGAGAACCCGCAATATGTCTACACCGTCGTGTTCACGGCGGCGGAGATCTGGGGCGAGGGCGCCGATCCGACCCTGACCGTCAGCATCGACGCCTGGGAGAGCTATCTTGAGCCTGCGTGAGCTGATCGCGCATTCGCAAGGTTTGGGCGAAGGGATCGATGCGCCGGTTTTTGCCGAGCCATGGCAGGCGGAAGCCTTCGCCATGGTGCTGGCCCTGCACAGCCGGGGACTGTTCGGCTGGGATGAGTGGGCACAGGCGCTCTCCACCGAACTGAAACGGCCCGGTGCGCTGGAGGATGGCAGTGATTACTACCATCGCTGGGTCGCGGCACTGGAATCCCTCGTTGCGGCCAAGAACGTGGCAAAGTCGACGGATGTTGATGATCTCGCCGCTTCATGGCAACGTGCGGCCCACGCAACACCGCATGGTCAGCCGATCAGGCTGGAAAATGATCCGGAAAGGTCTTGAGATGCATGGAGCTTTGACGGTCCGCCGCGCAGCGATTGCATGGATGCTTGTGGCAGTGGCCAGTTTTTCCGCACCTGTCCGGGCGCAGGACGCGCCCTGGCCCGCAACCACCGAACAGGACCTGCGCAAGCTGCTGACCGGCGCGACCATCACCGGCGAAGTCAAGGCGCAGCCGCCGTTCAATTTCACCGAGTTTCTCGGAGTCGACGGTAAATCGCGCGGCAAGCTGATCGAATGCTGCAAGCCGGACAAGGTGCTGACCAACGGCATGGCCTATGCGGGCGAGTGGACGCTGGAGCATGACACGCTCTGCCTGCTCTATGAGGGTGAGGAGCAGAAGGTCTGCTGGCGCCTGCAGGTGAAGGGCGACGAATTCCGCATGACCGACACGGAAACCGGCTATTCCGGCGCGGGTAAAATCCGGCCCGGGAACCCGGATAATCTATAGTATAAGGTGTTATTCACCCATTTTCCTTGCCCTTTGCGGGCGAATCCTGTCAGTCAGGGCCATGCAATTATCACCACAACAGGATGAGGCGCTTGGCGCCGTTTCCAAATGGCTGAAAGACGGGCGCAGCCCGCTTTTTCGGCTTTTCGGCTATGCCGGTACCGGCAAGACGACGCTGGCCCGCTATTTCGCCGAGCATATTGACGGCGATGTGCAGTTCGCCGCTTTCACCGGCAAGGCCGCGCAGGTTCTGCGTTCGAAGGGCGCTGCCAATGCGCGGACGCTGCATTCGCTGATCTATCGTCCGCGCGGCGAAGAGGCGGTCGAGGACGAGACGACCGGCAAGACCAGCATCGCCCCGACCTTCTCGCTCAACCGGCAAAGCCCGGTCTCCAAGGCGAAGCTGATTGTCGTTGATGAATGCTCGATGGTGGACGAACAGCTCGGCCGCGATCTCATGAGTTTTGGCACGCCCATTCTGGTACTGGGCGACCCCGGCCAGCTGCCGCCCATATCCGGCGGCGGGTTCTTCACCGAACACGAGCCGGATTTCCTGCTCAGCGAAATCCACCGGCAGGCGCGCGACAATCCCATTCTCCGGCTTGCGCTCGATGTGCGCGAGGGGCGTGAGTTCGGCTACGGGGATTTCGGTGCGGCCAAGGTCATCTCCAAGAATGAGGTGACGCAGGATCTGGTGCTCGGCGCCGATCAGGTGCTGGTGGGTACGAACCGCACCCGCCGCCGCTACAATCAGCGCCTGCGCGAGCTCAAAGGTTTTTCCGCTTCCTTTCCGCAGGCGGGCGACAAGCTGGTGTGCCTGCGCAATGACCCGGCCAAGGGGCTGCTCAACGGCTCGCTATGGAAGGTCATGACCTCGTCGCGGGAGACCGTCAAACCGGGCATCAACCTGCTGGTGGCGCCGGAGGATGAAGAGCCGGGCAGGGGCGTGGCCAAGATCAAGCTGCTCAAGGCGCAGTTCGAGGATCCCGATACGGAAATTCCGTGGCAGACCAAGAAGCGCTACGACGATTTCGACTATGGCTACGCGCTGACGACCCACAAGGCGCAGGGCTCGCAGTGGAACGAAGTCGTGTTGTTCGATGAGAGCTTTGCTTTCCGCGATACGCGCGACCGCTGGCTCTACACGGCCATCACCCGCGCAGCCGAACGGCTGACGGTGGTGCGCTGAAAACTCTGAGCTGAACGGATCCGGTCTATTCAGCAAGCGCCGGGCCGAGCAGCCCCATCGACCAGAATCCAGCCTCCAGCCGTGTCGCCACGCGGAAACGGCGGTTGAGCGTCGTCCAGCGCCCGGACGTTTGCGGTGACGGGCCGAGCCGGGCATGCACACTGCTTTCGATGAGCCGTCCGACCGCGTGACAGGCCTCCTGATAGTCCTTGCCCGCATAGGCATCGATCCACGGTTGATAGGGATTGCCTGCCGATGCGGTGGCTGCAAGACGCGCGCCGATTTCGCCATAACCCATGACGCAGGGTGCAAGAGCCGCAATGAGATCAAGGAAGTCACCTGACAATCCGGCATCGATGACGTAGCGGGTATAGGAGAGGTTCTCCGGTTCCTCGTCGGTCTGCAGCAGCCTCTCGCGCGAAATCCCGGCCTTCGCGCATATCTCGATATGCAGCGGCATTTCATGGTTGACCAGTGCGTGGACCGTTGCCGATGCCAGCTCCAGTTCCTCATGGCTTTCCGCCTTCAGGACAGCCATGCCCCAGGCCCGCGAGAAGTGGAACAGGAAGATGTAATCCTGGACGAGATAGTGCAGAAAAGCTGTTTCGGGCAGGGAACCGTCGCCGAGGCCGCGCACAAAGGCGTGGTCGACATAGGCAGACCAGTCGGACGCGGCATGCGCGCGCCATTGGGCAAAAACCGGCGAGGAAAAATCGGATGGGCTCATCAAACCGTACTCTTTGCGGGCAAGAACTTGCGAGGCGAGGGGCCGGCCTGCCAACATCTTTCGGGTCGGACCAGATTCCAATGTTTAATGTTCGTTTTCTGCTGTAAAGATCAGGACAAGAAAAAACATTGGACTTCAGCATGACAGCTTCCCTTTCCGTGAACCTCAATGCAATCGCCATGTTGCGCAATCGCCGCGACCTGCCCTGGCCCAGTGTGATCGGGCTTGGCCGCGTGGCCTTGGCCGGCGGTGCTGCGGGCCTGACCGTGCATCCGCGTCCGGACGAGCGGCATATCCGCTTCGCCGACCTGCCGGAGATCCGCGCCCTGATCGATGACGAGTTTCCGCAGGCCGAATTCAACATCGAAGGGTATCCGACGGCGCAGTTTCTCGATCTCGTCGCCAAGAACGAGCCCGAGCAGGTCACGCTGGTGCCGGACGATCCGGCGCAGGCCACCTCCGATCATGGCTGGGACCTGACGAAGGACGGCGATTTCTTGGCGCCGATCATTCAGCAGTTGAAACACCAGTCGGCGCGGGTATCCCTGTTCATTGATGCCGATCCGGCTGCACCGGCGCTCGCCAAGGCGCTCGGGGCGGATCGTGTCGAACTTTATACCGGCCCCTATGGCGGCGCGCATGACGATCCGCGCCGCGAGGCACTGGAGCTGGACAGGCTGGCGAAGACCGCGGAAGCGGCGGCGAAGGCGGGTGTTGCCGTCAATGCCGGGCATGATCTGACGGTCGCCAATCTGCCTGCTCTGGTCAAAAGAGTGCCAAATCTGGTGGAGGTTTCCATTGGTCACGGGCTGACAGCCGATGCTTTGACGCACGGTATGTCGCGGGCTGTGGAAAGATTCATGAATGCGCTTCAAGTCTAGTGCGTTGATTCGCGTGCAGGATTTGCGTTGCCATGCGTTTTTGCATAACGTGGGATGACAGCTATGTTAAAATGGCGATTGATATTGCGGTGCAACACGACTAACTCGTCCGCCCACGCTGTCGGAGCGAGGGAAAACCTGTATGAGTGACCAGCAAGTTGGCGACGAGAACTGTTTAAACGGTACCGCCGCCTATGAACCGGAACCGCATCACAAAGAAGCATTTCCGGTTCTTGTGCTAGGCGCCCTCGGCGTTGTCTATGGCGACATCGGGACAAGCCCGATCTACGCCTTTCGCGAAGCGCTTCATGCCGCATCGCTCGACGGATTCCTGAGCAGGACCGATATTCTCGGTGTTGTCTCCATGATCTTCTGGGCGCTGACCCTGATCGTCACCATCAAATATGTTTTTTTCGTGCTGCGCGCCGACAATGACGGCGAGGGCGGTATCCTGTCGCTGATGGCGCTGGCACGGTCGAGTTTCAAATCCCGGCCGCAGCTCATTCTCGGTCTCGGCATTGTCGGTGCGTCGCTGTTTTACGGCGATGCGGTGATCACTCCGGCCATTTCGGTGCTCTCGGCCGTCGAAGGTCTGGAGATCGTCACTCCGTCGCTGGAACCCTTCGTGGTGCCCATCACGCTGGTCATCCTGCTGACGCTGTTTTCCGTCCAGCGTTTCGGTACGGCGCGCGTTGCCACGATTTTCGGCCCGATCACCCTGTTGTGGTTTCTGGCCATCGGCTTTTTCGGCGCGTGGCACCTGTTCGACGATATCAGCATTTTTGCCGCCGCCAACCCGTATTACGCGGTGGATTACATCCTCGAGAACCCGGCAACGGCGTTCCCGACCATCGGCACGGTGTTCCTGGCGGTGACCGGTGCGGAAGCGCTCTATGCGGATCTCGGCCATTTCGGCCGCAAGCCGATTGCCACGGCCTGGGTCTGGGTCGTCTTCCCCTGTCTGCTCCTGAACTATTTCGGTCAGGGCGCCTTCATTCTGGCGCATGGCGAGTCGGCCAAAAACCCGTTCTTCGAGATGTTCCCGCATTGGGCATTGCTGCCGATGGTGCTTCTGGCCACGGCCGCCACCGTCATCGCCAGTCAGGCGGTTATCTCGGGCGCCTATTCGTTGTCGCGCCAGGCGGTGCAGCTCAATCTCCTGCCGCGCCTCAACATCGAGCACACCTCCGAGAAGCAGTCCGGCCAGGTCTACCTGCCGCGGGTCAACATGCTGCTCGGCCTTGTGGTTGTCCTGCTCGTCCTTGGCTTCGAGCGCTCGACCAACCTGGCCTCGGCCTACGGCATTGCCGTGACCGGCAACATGCTGGTGACGACGATCCTGCTGTTCATCGTCATGAGCCGCATCTGGAAGTGGCGCCTCTGGGTGGCCGTCAGCCTGACCGTCGGCTTCATCATCGTTGACCTGACATTCGTCAGCGCCAACCTGATCAAGGTTGTCGATGGCGGCTGGGCTTCCCTCGTGGTGGCATTCCTCATCATCCTGGTGATGTTCACCTGGGTCCGCGGCAGCCGTCAGCTGTTCGAAAAGACCCGCAAGGGCGAGGTGCCGCTCGATCTGATCTCGAAGAAGATGGCGCAGAACCCGCCACCGCTGGTGCCGGGAACCGCCGTGTTCCTGACGGGCGATCCCAAGAGCACCCCGACAGCCCTGATGCACAGCCTGAAACATTACAAGGTGCTGCATCAGAACAATGTGATCCTGACGGTCATCACCGCGCCGTCGCCGCTGGTCAAGAAGAGCGAGCGGGTCAAGATCGAGCCGATCAACGATCTGTTCATGCGCGTCACGCTGACCTTCGGCTACATGGAGCGCCCGAACATTCCGCGTACATTGGCGATCTGCCGCAAGCAGGGCTGGAAGTTCGACATCATGACCACGTCCTTCTTCCTGTCGCGCCGCTCGCTGAAGGCATCGGCCCGTTCGGAAATGCCGCATTGGCAGGACCGCCTGTTCATCGCGCTGGCGCGCACCGCCAGCGATGCCACGGAGTATTTCCAGATTCCGACCGGCCGCGTCGTCGAAATCGGCACCCAGGTAAACATCTAGCAGTGAGACGCGATATCGGGTTGAAAGACCCGCATCGCGTCTGTATGCCCGTAGCAGCAAACGGGTAGGGTCAGATTGAAAAAACAGCGGATTGCCATTGTGGGTGCGGGCCCGGCGGGGCTTGCCGCCGCGCTCTATCTTCATCGCGCCGGGCATGATGTCAAACTGCTCGAACGGTTTGCCGCCCCTTCGCCGCTCGGCTCCGGCCTCATCCTGCAACCCACCGGCCTGACGGTGCTCAGCGATCTCGGGCTGTTCGATCGTATCGCATCCCTCGGCAACCGGATCGACCGGCTCTACGGTGCCGATGCCCTGTCCGGACGGGCGGTGCTGGATGTCCGGTATGCCGCACTGAAAAGCGGACGCTACGGCATTGCCGTGCATCGCGCCGCCCTGTTCGATGTGCTGTATCAGGCGGTGCTGCAGGCGGGTATCGATATCAAGACCAATGTCGACGTCGTCACGATGGACACGGGCAACGGCCGGGCGTGGCTGATGACCAGTACCGGCCGCAGCATCGGCACCTTCGATCTGGTCGTCGATGCCAGTGGCTCGCGCTCGCGGCTCAAGCAGTTTGCCATCCATCCCTGCGAACCGGAGCCCCTGACGTACGGCGCCTTCTGGACATCGCTGAAATGGCACGGGGAGGGGTTTGACACGCGCTCGCTGCTGCAGCGCTACCGCAAGGCCGGCGTGATGATCGGCGTTCTGCCGATTGGCAGGACCGAGGTGGGCGGCGATGACATGGCGGCATTCTTCTGGAGCACAAAGCCGGATGAAGCGGAGGCCCTGCGCGCTGCGGGGATCGAGAGCTGGAAGGACCGGGTGCTGTCGCTCTGGCCGGAATGCTCGGCCTATACCGATCAGATCGGCGGTTTCGACGATATGACACTGGCGCGTTATGGCCACCACACGCTGGCCATGCCTGCCGGGCGTCACCTCGCCGTCATCGGCGATGCGGCCCATTCCACCAGCCCGCAGCTGGGGCAGGGCGCCAACATGGCGCTGCTGGATGCACGGGCGCTCGCCCATGCGCTGACGACGTCCACGGAGCTGGATGCGGCGCTGTCCGCCTATGCCGCCTCCCGCCGGACGCATGTGCGCGGCTTCCAGGCCCTGTCGCGGGCATTCACCCCGTTCTACCAGTCGGATTCGACCCTGCTGCCCTTTGCACGCGATTGGGTGGTTCCAACCGTGGCGCGCATTCCGCCAGCGCCGCAGCTTCTGGCATCGATGGTATCGGGTACCCTGATCGACCCGTTCCGGCCAATCGGTTTGCGGGAAAAAGCCTGGTTCTAGAAATCTTTTTCATCCCCACTTGCCAAACGATTTTCATGGCTCTAGAACCGAACCGTAACGTACGGTACGGCAAATGAAGCCGTGAAAGCGAATGGAAGAAGCCTCGTGCAATCTGCTGCGGAAGCCAATGACAGCCCATTGACAGAGCGTCAGCGCGACGTTCTCGATGCGGCGCTTGGCCTGCTGGTGGAGGCGGGCGATGCCTTGACGATGACCAGTGTGGCGCGCCGCGCCAGCTGTTCGAAGGAAACCCTCTACAAATGGTTCGGCGACCGGGACGGGCTCTTGACCGCGACGGTCCAGTGGCAGGCGTCGAAGGTGCGCGGCGTCACGGTCAGGCGCGACGGACTTGATCTTGCATCGCTGACAAGCGGGCTGGAACGCTTTGCGTCGGACTGGCTGCGCGTTCTCTCCGGCAAGATTTCCGTGGCGCTCAATCGCGTGGCCGTCAGCCATGCGGGCAGCGACAAGCGCGATCTCGGCGCCATCGTCCTGGAGAACGGGCCGTTTGCCATGGCGCGCCGCCTGATGCCGCTGCTCGAGGTCGGGCGTGAAGCCGGGCTGCTGGCATTCGACGATACGGAAGAAGCATTTCGCACCTTTTTCGGACTGGTCGTCCGGGATGTGCAAATCCGGTTGCTGCTTGGCGACCGGTTCGAGTTGACTGATGTGGCAATCGACGGCGAGGCCCGGCGCGCGACACAGCAGTTTTTCGCTCTGTATGGAGCTCATACCAACGGGGCCGCTTAAGGCCGCTGTACGCAACGCTGAAGGGAAGAAATCAATGCGCGTATATTATGACCGCGATGCAGACATCAACCTGATCAAGTCGAAGAAGGTTGCCATTATCGGATACGGTTCGCAGGGCCGCGCCCATGCGCTGAACCTGAAGGACTCCGGTGCCAAGGACGTGCGCATTGCCCTGCGTCCAGGCTCTGCCACCGCCAAGAAGGCCGAAGCAGACGGCTTCCAGGTCGTCAGCGTTGCCGAAGCGGCAAAATGGGCCGACCTGATGATGATGGCGACGCCGGACGAACTGCAGGCCGACATCTACAGGGATCACATCGCCGACAACATCCGCGACGGTGCTGCCATCGCTTTCGCCCACGGCCTCAACGTGCATTTCGGCCTTATCGAGCCGAAGAAGACCGTTGACGTTGTCATGATCGCGCCGAAGGGCCCGGGCCACACGGTTCGCGGCGAATACCAGAAGGGCGGCGGCGTTCCCTGCCTCATCGCCATCCATCAGGATGCCTCGGGCAATGCGCATGACCTCGCGCTGTCCTATGCCTGCGGCGTCGGCGGCGGCCGTTCGGGCGTCATCGAAACCAATTTCCGCGAAGAGTGCGAAACCGATCTGTTCGGTGAGCAGGTTGTTCTGTGCGGCGGCCTCGTTGAACTGATCCGCGCCGGTTTCGAAACGCTGGTTGAAGGCGGCTATGCGCCTGAAATGGCCTATTTCGAATGCCTGCACGAAGTGAAGCTGATCGTCGACCTGATCTATGAAGGCGGCATCGCCAACATGAACTACTCGATCTCCAACACGGCCGAATGGGGCGAATATGTCTCCGGTCCGCGCATCATCACTGCCGAAACAAAGGCCGAGATGAAGCGCGTCCTGACCGACATCCAGACCGGCAAGTTCACCTCCGACTGGATGCAGGAATACAAGGCCGGCGCATCGCGCTTCAAGGCCATCCGCCGCAACAACGACAAGCACCAGATCGAAGAAGTCGGTGAAAAGCTGCGCGGCATGATGCCATGGATCGGCAGCAACAAGCTGGTCGACAAAGCCAAGAACTAAGGTCTTCGAGCTTTCCGAGAATCAGGCCGATAGAGCGATCTATCGGCCTTTTTTCATTGCAGCGTGCAGGTGCGGCGCGGCCCGCTCAGGGGCTGGTAGGTATTGTCGAAGGCACGGTAGGATTGATAGCGGTCCTGGCAGATCTGCGCCTGGGTGCGGGTCGTCGGCGAGATGATGGGCCGGCGGGTGCGGAAATCGTTGCACCGCGCCGAGCCCGTGCAGTTGGGCCCGGCAAGGTTGGCCGGACTGTCGGTGCCGAGAATCAGCGGCTGCAGTGGAACCGGATCATTGCCGCGCGGGGCCGGACGATAGGGCTGGACCTGTGCAGACGCGGTGCCAAGACCGAGGGTCAGGGCAAGGCCAAACGCGGCGAGGGCTGTGATCAGGGTCTTCATCATCGTCGTTTCCATGCTGTTTTCCCTAATATAGGCCTTTGCGCACCCCGCCGCCACCGCCAAGCGGAAATCCCTGCGGTAACGGTTTCGGCACTGGTTGTAATCTGCCAATCAGGCTAGGCTCGCACCAACGTCCTGCTTCGACGGCCGGTTTCATAATTCAGGGTATGTGAATGTCTGTACGCATCGCCACGTTCAACGTCGAAAATCTGATGAACAGGTTCGATTTCTCCGGCTTCAAGAACAATCTGAACAAGGACCGGACACTGCAGCTGTTCCAGATCAATGACGAGGAACAGTACCGGCAGCTGGAACAGGCACGGGCCATCGCCCATGCGGACGACACGCGCCAGCTGACGGCGCTTGCCATCGCCGAAACCCATGCGGATATCCTTTGCCTGCAGGAAGTCGACAATATCGGTGCGCTGAATGCCTTCGAGTTCGGCTATCTCTTCAAGATGGTCGGCGAGGGCTACCGGCACAAATACATGCTGGAAGGCAATGACAGCCGCGGCATCGACGTGGCGGTGCTGATGCGCGACCAGACCCGGCACGGCGAGCCGATCGAATTCATCGAAATGACCAGCCATGCCCACGTGACCTATAATGATTTCGGTCTGTACAACGCCGAGATTGCGGCGCTCGGGCTTGAGCCGCATGAGCGCATTTTCAAGCGCGACTGCCTGGAGATCGACGTGCGGATCGGCGGGCGGCCGCTGACGCTGTTTGTCAGCCATTTCAAATCCATGGGGCCGCCGCGCAACGGGCTGGACGGGCGCACAGCCTCCATGCCGGTGCGCGTGGCCGAAGCAAAAGCGGTGCGGCGGATCATCGAGGACCGGTTTGCCGATAGCGGCGGTTCGGCCAGCAAGCATTGGGTGATCTGCGGCGATTTCAACGATTATCGCGAACGCATTGTCATTGGCGGCGATTCGCTGGCCGGATACACATTCGATCCGGTGCGCGAGGCGACGAGCAGCGTCGACGTGCTGCTGGACGGCGGGTTCTGCGAAAATCTGGTGGAACGCCGTCCGGTGATGGATCGCTGGACGCTGTACCATACGCGCGGCCCGGAGGAGCGGCACCTGTGCCAGCTCGATTACATCCTCGCGTCGCCCGCATTGGCCAGGACCAACAGCAAGGCTGTGCCCGACATCATCCGGCGCGGCCAGCCCTACCGCACGATTTTCCCGCCGGACCAGAAGGTCGAGATGTTTCCACGGATCGGCTGGGACCGCCCCAAGGCAAGCGATCACTGCCCCGTTGCCGTCACATTCAACGTCATCTGACCTATGCACACCATTCCCGAAGCAGCCGTCATCGCGATCCGTCAGGCCATTGTGCGCGTGGAGGAGGGGCCACTCGCCTACGATGTTCAGCATCGCGCTGACATAGCCGCAAACTGGACACGCGAATTGGCGGCCAATCCCACGCTGTTCGACGGCTCGTTCTTCCTGGCTGAACAGGCCGGGATCGATGCCGGTATTTTCAGCGCGGCTTACAGGCGCACCACCTTTGCCACGATGATGCACTGGAAGCGCAACCGCACGGCTGCAAAGCCATGGCACATCTTCAGCGTCGGGGTCATGGTATCGGCCGACAACAGGCTGATTGCCGGGCAGATGGGCGCCACGACATCGGCGGCGGGACGGGTGTATTTCCCGGCTGGATCGTTCGATGCGGGCGATCTCGTGGGCAATCAGGTGGATTTCGACGGCAATGCCCAGCGCGAGGTGGCCGAGGAAACCGGCATCGATCTTGGCACCGCATCGCACCGGGACGACATGGCCTATCTCGTCAGGGCGGGGCGGAGCATTGCCGTGTTCCGGCGTTATTATTTCCGGCAGACCGGAGATGAACTGCTCGCATCCATTCGCGCCACCATTGCCGCCCAGGCCGATCCGGAACTGGACGGGGTCTGTGCCATTTCGGCGGCCGGCGAGATGGGGGAGGCGACGCCGCGTACCTTCGCCACTTTTGGGGATTGGCACTTCAGGCCATGAACCACGCATCGCATGGCCTGCAGGCTGGAATGTCACCGTTACAAGGTTTATCTTGAACAGCTCTCTCCAGTGTCTACTTTCGCCGAGGGTTTGACGAGGAGTATGCAAATGAGCGGCCGGCACTATCAAGTCTATGATGTTTTCACCGACAAGGTCCTGACGGGCAATCCCCTTGCGGTTGTGCACGATGCAGCCGGGCTGGACGATGCCGCCATGCAGCGGATTGCCGGGCAATTCAATCTTTCCGAGACGGTGTTCGTCCTGCCGGCGCACAATCCTGCCCATACGGCGCAGATCAGGATTTTCACACCCGATTACGAAATGCCTTTCGCCGGTCATCCGACCGTCGGGACCGCCATTGCCCTGGCGCAAACCCGCTTTCCCGATGTGGCGAGCGATCAGGAAACGCTGATCATCCTGGAAGAGAAGATCGGCCCCGTCCGCTGCGGTGTGAAGCTCAGCAAGGCGGGAGCGTTTGCCGAATTCGATCTTCCCAAGCTGCCGGAACAGGTGCCGTATAATTCCGACAGGATCGCGCTGGCCAATGCCCTGCGTCTCGAACCCAAGGAGATCGGCTTCGAGAATCACGTTCCGACCGTCTGGGATGCGGGCGTGCCTTACCTGCTGATCCCGATTCACGGGCTGGCGGCTGCCGGGCGGATTCGAATCAATCAGGACGCCATGAAAAGGGCAGCGCCTGTGATCGACGGGCGCCAGCTGCCCGTCTATGTCTATTGCCGCGAAACGACGCTGCACGACAGCAGTTTTCATGCGCGGATGTTTGTCAGCGACGAGGGCACCTACGAGGACCCGGCAACGGGTTCCGCCACGGCGGCCTTTGCCGGCGCCATCCAGCATTTTGACCAGCCGCTCGACGGATTGTTGCGGCTGTGGCTGGAGCAGGGCCAGGAAATGGGCCGTCCATCGCGATTGCGGCTGGAACTGGATATCGCCGACCAGAAGCTTGCCGGCGGGCGTATCGGCGGTTCGGCGGTCAAGACGGCGGAGGGACAGCTTTTTGTTTAAACAACTTATTGTTCAAAGCTGACATAAAGTTTTCAAGAAGGGCTGGACAGGCCGGTTTTGCCCCGTTATAGAGCCCCCACCTTCGGTCGTCAAAGCGGCTGACGGGCACATAGCTCAGTTGGTAGAGCAGCTGACTCTTAATCAGCGGGTCGTAGGTTCGATCCCTACTGTGCCCACCAATCAGAACCCCAGGTCATATCAATGGCTTGGGGTTTTTCTTTTGCTGCGGTTCTGAAACAGTCACCGTTTTGGCTTTGCCAGCAGGTGAGGGTTGGGCAGGCCGATGAGATAATTCATGTCGATCTCATGCGCCTCGCGCCATTCAGGCTCCTCATCGATCGCAAAGAGATACCCGTCTGCCGGCAGTGCTTCCATGATGGCAAAGCAATGGGCGCGCGCGTCGACCTGCATCATGTTGTGAATTTCGATGTCGAGAAACGGCAGCTGCTGCAACACGCTGCGGGCGCCCTTCAGTGCCGCGACCTCGTGCCCTTCAACGTCGATCTTGAGGAAGTCGACATTGCCCAGATCCGCATCGTCCAGCGCGATGACGTCGACAATCAGGTCACCATCGGGAGCATGAACATTGCTGTCGTTGAGGATGACGTTGCTGTGCGGCGCCAAAACCTTGTGGGTGCCCGACTTCTGCCCGACGGCCTTGCCATGGGCCACGACGTTTGTCAGTCCGTTCAGTTCGGCATTCCGCTGCACGACACCCGCATTGAATGGCAGTGCGTCAAAGGCGGTCACCCTGCCGGTGGGGCCGGCCTTCTGGCTGAACAGCACGGTCATCAATCCATGATGGGAGCCGCAATCTACAACATGCGAGCCCGGTTTGATAAAGTAAAGGCAACGCTCTCGAAACCCAGTATAATTGTTTCCTGCTGCAACATACCAATGATATCCAATCTCATCGGCGATGCAGAATGGTATAGATCGTTCGCCATATCTTATGTTTTCAACGAATGGATATATCAATTACTTATCGCTCCCGTCGAATTATGTGTCATGCTATCATAGATAACCTTAATATTGCCCCGATGTGCAAGTATAAAATCAAATTCTTAGGGTTCGCGGTTGATCCGCCCGACGCTTCCGCCATCAAAAGCGCCGCCGCCATGGAATGGTCGAGTATGCAGCGGCGCCTTGAGGCCGCAAGACACATCGCGACAGAAGCAGCCGGTTTCCGCAGCATCACTTGTCTCCGCGTTCCCATGGTTAACAGCGGCGCAGCCGACGGAGGATAAAGCCCTTGCGGCCGCTCGCTTCAGGGGGCGGGGCAAACGAAAACCATGGGCGGAAACGATGATTTCTGTTGCTTTCCGGCGGGCCCCAACTATAACGCCTTGAACAGGGCCGAATGGCCCTTTTTTCTTGCACGCATATCGATCTACCCAAACTGCTAGAGGAGCTTTCCATGAGCATTCGTCGTATTGAAGTCGGTCCACGCATGAGCCAGGCCGTTATCCATGGCAACACGGTTTATCTCGCAGGGCAGGTAGGCACACCGGGCAAGAGCGTCACCGAGCAGACCAAGGATGTCCTGGCTTCGGTCGAGCGCCTGTTGAAGGAAGCCGGTTCCGACAAGTCCAAGATCCTGCAGGCGATCATCTGGATGGCCGACATGAAGGACTTTGCCGAAATGAATGCGGTTTGGGATGCCTGGGTCGATCCGGCCAACACGCCTGCGCGCGCCACCGGCGAAGCCAAGCTGGCGACCCCGGACTATCTCGTCGAAATCATCATCACCGCTGCCATCTGATTCCCTGCCGAAATCCGTCCCATACGGCGGATTGGGCAAAGCGACAGGTTCATCCCGGCGGAAATATTGAATTTGCCGGGATGAAATGAAGTGGATGTCAGTAAAACTGCTCCCGTGCACTGGATTTTTAGCGCGGGAATGAATAAAGTCCGCGCTTCTCGGGATTGCCGTTGTGGTAATTCATCAAACGCTTGTCTGATTGTGACGCTTATGCCCGCAAGACGAGACAAGCATGGGTAAGGAAAACGATTGCAAGTTCTCGTCCGTGACAACAATGTTGAACAGGCCCTCCGGGTCCTGAAAAAGAAGATGCAGCGCGAAGGTCTCTTTCGCGAAATGAAGGCGCGCCAGGCTTTTGAAAAGCCGTCCGAGCGCCGTGTCCGTGAAAAGGCTGAAGCCGTCAGCCGCGCCCGCAAGGCAGCGCGCAAGCAGGCACAGCGTGAAGGTCTGCTTCCTGGTCCGAAGAAGAAAGAACGCGTTGCCCGTCCAGGTGCCGCTTCCAGCGATTTCAGCAACAACCGATAATCAATGACCGGAGTTTCCGGTCCTTGCAAAACGCGACAGAACCCGCACAGCGAGCCATGCTGGAGCGGGTTTCGTTTTATGAAGACTCCGCCATAACTATCGTCTTCACATCGATATTACCCGGTTTCAAAAAAGTGCCTTCTTGTGCGCTGCATCACGCCGCGCCTATGCATGCTCCATGATATTCAAGCCTTATGGAGACCTTTCAATGGCACCCAAGCTCAACATCGTCCACGTCAGCACCCGTCCGGGCCGCGCCGGTCAGCCGGTTGCTAAGTGGTTCCATGATTTTGCCAGCCAGGACGGCCAGTTCGAGCCGGTTCTGATTGATCTGGCCGATCTCAACCTGCCGGTTTTCGACGAACCCAACCACCCGCGTGCCCGGAAGTATGAGCACGCGCACACGAAAAAGTGGAGCGCGCTGATCGAAGCGGGCGATGCGATCGTGTTCGTGACGCCGGAATATGACTATTTCGCTCCGCCGTCCCTGACCAATGCGATCATCTATCTGTGGCAGGAATGGAACTACAAGCCGGTCGGTTTCGTCAGCTATGGCGGCGTGTCGGGCGGCCTGCGCTCGGTCGAATCGGTCAAGGGTCTCATCGCAGGCCTGCGGATGGTTCCCATTCCCGAAGGCGTTCCCGTTCCGGCGTACCAGCAGTTCATCAACGATGAAGGCGTCTTCCAGGCCAATGAACTGGTGACCGCCAGCGCCAACACCATGATTGGCGAATTGCTCAAGTGGAGCAATGCGTTGAAGCCGCTGCGCGCGTCCTGATCCGGTCAAGGCGCCCGGAATCGACGGGGCGCCGCACACACGATTTTACCGATTCGCTTGACAAATGGCGGATCGGGCGTTCAATTCAAGACATTCACCAGGGGGGTCCCGACAAGGGGCTGAGATTCTGCTGGCTTTTGCAGCGCAGTGACCCGTTGAACCTGATCCAGTTCATACTGGCGTAGGGACGGTGCGAAAGTCATGCGAGTCAGCCTCGGCACATCCGTATCCGGATTCGCAATCTCTTTTCATCCTTCCGGCACAGAACTGGGTTTCCACGCTTGATTGCTTAGGAGCCTGATGATGACCGCAATTACCCCAACCGTTTCGGCAGGACCGCTGCCGGCCTCGATCAAAATATACAAACCCGGCCATATCCATCCGGATATCCGCGTGCCGTTGCGCCAGATATCGGTGCATCCGACAGCGGGCGAGCCGCCGGTGACGGTGTACGACTCGTCCGGGCCGTATACGGATGCCAACGCTGCCATTGACATCGCCAAGGGCCTGCCGCGCATCCGCGCAAGCTGGCTTGCCGACCATGCCGACCTTGCCGCCTATGACGGCCGCCATGTCAAGCTGGAGGACAATGGCTTCGTCACCGGCGAGCGGCTGACGCCGGAGTTCCCGGTGCGCAACCGGCCATTGCGGGCGAAGGGCGATAAAGCCGTAACGCAGCTCGCCTATGCCCGGGCGGGGATCATCACGCCTGAGATGGAATATGTGGCGATCCGCGAAAACCTTGGCCGCGACGCGGCGCGGGCGCAGCTGGAGCGCGACGGCAATTCCTTCGGCGCGTCGGTGCCGGATTATGTCACACCGGAATTCGTCCGCGAGGAGATTGCCCGGGGCAGGGCGATCATTCCGGCCAATGTCAACCATCCCGAACTCGAGCCGATGATCATCGGCCGCAACTTCCTGGTCAAGATCAACGCCAATATCGGCAACTCCGCAGTGACCTCCTCCATGGCGGAAGAGGTGGAGAAGATGGTGTGGGCCATCCGCTGGGGCGGCGACACGGTGATGGACCTGTCGACCGGCCGCAACATCCACAATATCCGCGAATGGATCATCCGCAACGCCCCCGTGCCGATCGGCACCGTGCCGCTCTATCAGGCGCTGGAAAAGGTCGGCGGCATCGCCGAGGACCTGACATGGGAGGTCTATCGCGACACGCTGATCGAGCAGGCGGAGCAGGGTGTCGATTATTTTACCATCCATGCGGGTGTTCGGTTGCATTACATCCCGCTGACCGTCGACCGTGTCACCGGCATTGTGTCGCGTGGCGGCTCGATCATGGCCAAATGGTGCCTGCATCATCACCGGGAAAGTTTCCTCTACGAGCATTTCGAGGAAATCTGCGATATCTGCCGTGCCTATGATGTCAGCTTCTCGCTGGGTGACGGGCTGCGGCCGGGTTCCATCGCCGATGCGAACGATGCGGCGCAGTTTGCCGAGCTGGAGACGCTGGGGGAACTGACGCAGATTGCCTGGGCCAAGGGCTGCCAGGTGATGATCGAGGGCCCCGGCCACGTGCCGATGCACAAGATCAAGGCGAACATGGACAAGCAGCTTGCCGTCTGCGGCGAGGCGCCGTTCTACACGCTGGGACCGCTCACCACCGATATCGCGCCCGGTTATGATCACATCACGTCGGGGATCGGTGCGGCGATGATCGGCTGGTTCGGCACCGCCATGCTTTGCTATGTCACGCCGAAGGAGCATCTGGGCCTGCCCAACCGCGACGATGTGAAGATCGGGGTGATCACCTACAAGATCGCCGCCCATGCGGCGGACCTTGCCAAGGGCCATCCGGCGGCGCAGGTGCGGGACGATGCCCTGTCGCGGGCGCGTTTCGAGTTCCGCTGGGAAGACCAGTTCAACCTGTCGCTCGATCCCGAAACCGCCCGGCTGTTCCACGACGAGACATTGCCGAAGGAGGCGCACAAGGTCGCGCATTTCTGCTCGATGTGCGGGCCGAAATTCTGTTCGATGCGGATTTCCCACAATATCCGCGCCGAAGCGCAGAAAGAGGGCATGTCAGCCATGGCGGAAAAATTCCGGCAGGGCGGTGATCTCTACATGCCGCTGAAATCAGCAGCTGTACCCATTCCGGTCGGGGGTGACGAGTTCTGATGCGCATCCTTGTCAAAGGCGCTGGCGTGGCCGGGCTCACCGCCGCACATGAACTGATGGCGCGGGGCGCGGACGTAACCGTCTTCGACCCGCGCCGCGACACGTCATCGACCGCCTCCTGGTATGCGGGCGGCATGCTTGCGCCCTATTGCGAGCGGGAAAGCGCCGATGAACAGGTGCTGGAACTCGGATTGAAGGCTGCCTCCTGGTGGGAGGCAGCCCTGCCGGGGCGCGTCGTGCGCAACGGCACACTGGTGCTGGCGCCAGCGCGTGATGCCGGGGAATTGGATCGCTTCGCCTCGCGCACCTCGGGTTTTGCCGGCGTGGGCGCACAGGAACTGGGCAGTCTCGAACCCGACCTTGCGGGGCGGTTCCGCCGGGGGCTGTTTTTCCGGGACGAAGCGCATCTCGATCCGCGCCGCGCCCTGACGGCCCTGGCGGCGAAGCTTGCCGCATCCGGCGTTCGCTTTGAGAACGAGCGGGACGAGGGCAAATTCGACCGCATTGTCGATTGCACCGGTTATTCCACGGCCAAGCCGGATCTGCGCGGGGTGCGCGGTGAAATGCTCATCCTGCAAACCCGCGACATCGCGTTGGCCCGGCCGGTCCGGCTGATCCATCCGCGCTTTCCCGTCTACATCGTCCCGCGCGCCGATCACCTCTTCATGGTCGGCGCGACGATGATCGAAAGCGATGCGACGGGGCCGGTCACCGCCCGGTCGATGATGGAACTGCTCAATGCCGCCTACAGCCTGCATCCGGCGTTTGGCGAGGCAGCGATCATCGAGACCGGTGTCGGCGTGCGCCCGGCCTATGCGGACAATTTTCCGCGCGTCGAGCGGGATGGCCGGGTGATCAGCATCAACGGATTGTACCGGCACGGATTTTTGCTGGCGCCTGCCATGGCGATGCAGGCGGCGGCGATGGCTTTTGACTCGGAGAAGGTAGCTTGATCATGAGACTGATCGTCAATGGAGAGCCGCACGAGGTTGCGGCCAAAACACTGGCCGATTTGCTCGGCGAACTTGAGTATGAGGGCGAATGGCTGGCGACCGCGCTCAACGGCGAGCTGGTGCGGGCGACCGCGCGCGCTTCCGTGGCGCTGAATGAAGGCGACCGGGTGGAAATCCTCACCCCCCGGCAGGGAGGCTGAGCCATGCTGACCCTTTATGGCACCGAACTGTCCTCGCGCCTCCTGCTTGGCACCGCGCAATATCCGTCACCGGCGATCCTGATGGATGCGGTGAAGGCATCGGAAACCAAGATCGTCACGGTCTCCCTGCGGCGCGAAATGGCGGGCGGCAAATCCGGCGACAGGTTCTGGTCGCTGATCCAGTCGCTCGGCGTGCATGTGCTGCCCAACACGGCGGGCTGCCACACGGTCAAGGAAGCGGTGCTGACCGCCCAGATGGCGCGGGATATTTTTGCCACCGACTGGGTCAAGCTTGAAGTCATCGGCAATCACGACACACTGCAGCCGGATGTGTTTGCGCTGGTGGAAGCGGCGCGGATCCTGACTGCGGACGGCTTCAAGGTGTTTCCCTATACGACAGACGATCTGGTCGTGGCGGAGCGCCTGCTCGAGGCGGGGTGCGAGGTGCTGATGCCGTGGTGTGCTCCGATTGGCTCGGCGCTCGGCCCGCTCAACCTGCATGCCCTGCGTGCCCTGCGCGGGCATTTCCCCGAGGTGCCGCTCATCGTCGATGCCGGTCTCGGCCGGCCGTCCCATGCCGCCACGGTGATGGAACTCGGTTTTGATGCGATCCTGCTCAACACAGCAGTTGCCAAGGCTGCCGACCCTGTCGCCATGGCGGCCGCCTTCGCCAAGGCGGCGGATGCCGGGCACATGGCGTTTCACGCGGGGATGCTGGAGCCGCGCGATGTGGCGGTTCCGTCAACGCCGGTTATCGGAAAAGCTGTCTTTACCTGATCAGGGCTGCTTGGTGGCGATGACGTGCAGCCATTGCGTCGGCTCACGGTCATAGCCGCTGCCCATCAGCGCAGCGATATCGATATCGTGCCAGCGATCTTCACCATAGGCCTGGCGCAGCCATTCCGGCGAGGGGTAGTTGAAGTAGCGGCCGAAGCGGTCGCGGCCTTCGGCCGTACCGGCCTTGAAACTGGCAAAGAACCGTCCGCCGGGTTTGAGGGCGCGGTTGATATGGCTGATGATAGCGGGCAGGCCGGCGCGCGGCACGTGCAGCAGGCAGGCACTGGCCCAGACGCCGTCATAGGTATTCTCATCCGCAATGTCCTGAAACTGCAGGACATTCACCGGGATGCCCAGGCGCTTCTGCGCTTCGGCTGTGATTTCGGGCGAGCCATCCGTCGGCACCACGGCAAAGCCATGGGCAAGCATATGGGCCGTGTCGTCACCGCCGCCGCAGCCAAGCTCAAGGATTCTGGCGCCGGGAGACAGCAGGGCGAGGTAGGCGTCGAGATGGTCAAACGCGCGCGCCTGCGACTGGTTGGCGTAACGCACGGCTTCATCGGCGTAAAAGGCCAGTGTTTCCGGATCGTTGGCGGTCATGGTGTTTCCCGAGGGGTTAGCTGTCGAGCACGGCTGCCAGCTTGCCGCCATCGCCATAGGCGAGGCAATCGGCAATCGTGGTCTTATCGAGCACGCCGCGCGTGACATTGGCGACTTCGCTGAAGACATGGCGGATTTCGCACTTGTCCTCGCTGTCGCAGTCTTCGCAGCGCCGGTAGGCAATCTTGCTGAGGCACGGCAGGGGCGCAATCGGCCCGTCGATCAGCCTGAGGACCTCGCCGAAGGTGATGTCTTGCGCCTGCTTGAGCAGGAGATAGCCGCCCATCTTGCCGCGGCGGCTCATGACGATGCCCTGATGTTTCAGGTCGAGCAGGATCTGTTCCAGGAACTTCTTCGGAATGTTCTGTTCTTCCGCGATGTCCGAAATGAAAAGGGCCTTTTCGGCATCGGCTCTGGCGAGAACGACAAGCGCCCGGAGCGCATATTTGGCTTTCTGCGAAATCATGATTGTTGCCTGACCACCCTGTGAGATGCAGTCATAGTCCCTCGCGTCACTTTTTCTAGTGCTAAAGTGTTAAAAAATGGAGTTTTTTCATGGCGGCCGAATGTCTTAAAAATGGCTGTTAAGGCTCTGAAAAATAATCATTCATTAAGAATTAAGCGCCCGGAAAGTTGCGAAAGCGTTAAAATCGATACACGATTAAACCGGTAGTGATTGTTGACAAATTTTTACAACCGGTCATCATCGGGTATCGGTTGTCTCCTGGAGGCAGCTGCACTCTGCAACCCAATTGTTCCCTGGAGGTCGCAATGTACAGTGAAGTATCAGGCATCTTTAATCGGGCAGAACGCCTGTGGCGTGAGGTATTCGCCTCGGAAACACTCGATACCGATACACGGGATGCGAAGAAGCGGGACAGCGACGAGGCCTCGGCCAAGCGTCATCGCAACTGGACCGAGGAGGATTTCCTCTGGTGCTGGCAGCATCGCGGCTTCTGGTAAACCGCGCTTTCGATCACGACGCTGCCTCGCGGCATCGCGGGGTGGAAGCGGATTGCGGAACCGGCCCGGATAGACCGGGCGAATATTTCATTTTAGTCATTTCTTGGAATAAAGTTTTAAGAAGCAAGGTATTGTTGGAATTCCAATTCTTCCGCTCCCGGAGTTTTGGCGGCATTCTCAGAAAAAATATCCGTTCTCCTATGACATCGCTGGGTTGGATGGGGCTGGGTTCATTTCGACAGCACGATCCGTGCTGGCTGCTTGGGAGAATGCAATGAAAAAACTGTTCGTCTACGCCACGGTTGCTCTGGCGCTCGGCCTCGGACCGGTGAAAGCCGCGGAGCCGACCGGAATCCTCAACGTGTCCTACGATGTTTCGCGCGAGCTCTACGAGCAGGTCAACAAGGCCTTTACGGCGGCCTACAAGAAAGAGGCCGGCAAGGACATCACCGTCAGCCAGTCGCATGCGGGGTCGTCAAAACAGGCCCGCTCGATCCTGGAAGGGCTTGAAGCCGATGTCGTGACGTTCAATCAGGTCACCGATGTGCAGGTGCTGCATGACAAGGGCAATTTCATTCCCGCCGACTGGCAGTCGCGCCTGCCGAACAATTCCTCGCCCTATTATTCCCTGCCGGCCTTTCTGGTGCGCGCCGGCAATCCGAAGCACATCAAGAACTGGGATGATCTCGTCCGCGACGATGTGAAGGTGATCTTCCCGAATCCGAAAACCTCCGGCAATGCGCGCTACACCTATCTGGCCGCCTATGCCTATGCGCTTGAGGCCAACAACAAGGATCAGGCCAAGGCGCAGGATTTCGTCAAGAAACTCTTCGCCAACGTGCCGGTGTTCGACACGGGCGGCCGTGCCGCAACCACGACCTTTGCCGAGCGCGGCATCGGCGATGTGCTGATCACGTTTGAAGCGGAAGTGCTGGGTACGCGCAAGCAGCTGGGCGAAGACAAGTATGAGGCGGTGGTGCCGCCGGTCAGCCTGCTGGCGGAGTTTCCCGTCACTGTTGTCGACAAGGTCGTCGACAAGCGCGGATCGCGGGCAATTGCCGAAAACTATCTGAAATTCCTCTATACGCCGGAAGGGCAGGACATTCTCGCCCAGAACTTCAACCGCGTGCATGACGAGACCATCAAGGCGAAATATGCCGCGCAGTTCCCCGAGACGCGTCTGGTGACCGTCGAGGACGTTTTCGGCGGCTGGGACAAGCTCTCCAAGGAGCATTTCGCCGAGGGCGGCATCCTCGACAAGGTTTTCACCAAGCGCTGACCGGCGGCTGATGAACCCGAAGGCGGCATGGCGTTGGCTGTGCCGCCGCATTCTTTGCAACCACTCGCTTGCTTTCACGCGAACAGGCTTTAGAACCCGAGCATGCCGTTGTTTTCAAAATCCAGCCAGCGCGGACTGTTGCCGGGGTTCAGCCTGACCCTCGGCGTGACGCTGCTGTACTTCGCCGTCATCGTGGCGCTGCCCTTGCTGGCGATGCTGTACAAATCGGTCAATCTCGGCTGGTCGGATTTCTGGACCATCATTTCGTCCGAGCGGGCGGTCGCAACCTATAAGATAACTGTCGGGGCGGCGCTGCTTGCCACGCTGTTCAATGCGCTGTTCGGCCTGCTGCTCGCGTGGGTGCTGGTGCGCTACGAATTTCCGGGGCGGCGGCTGCTGGATGCGGTGGTCGACCTGCCGTTCGCGCTGCCGACCGCCGTTGCCGGTCTTGCGCTCGTCACCGTCTTTTCCGCCAATGGCTGGTTCGGCCGCTATCTCGAACCGCTGGGGGTGAAGATCGCCTATGCGCCGCTCGGCATCGCCATCGCCATGATGTTCACCAGCATTCCCTTTGTCATCCGCACGGTGCAGCCGGTGCTGGAGGATGTGGCTGTGGATGTCGAGGAAGCGGCGCGGTCGCTGGGAGCGACGAACTGGCAGATTTTCGCGCGGGTGATCTGGCCCGCGATTTTCCCGGCCTTCATTGCCGGATGCAGCCTGTCCTTTGCCCGCAGCCTCGGCGAATTCGGCGCCATCGTCTTCATCTCAGGCAATCTGCCGTTCGAGACCGAGGTGATGTCGCTGCTCGTGTTCATCCGCCTCGATGAATATGACTATCCCGCCGCGGCGGCCATTGCCACCGTGATGCTGGTGCTGGCGTTCCTGATGCTCTTTGTCACCAATTCCATTCAAGCCTGGCAGCTCCGTTATGCAGACCGCAGCTGATCTCGCCGCCCCGGCCAAAATGCAGTCGTCCCGGCGGCATGGCCAGCGCCCGGCACGCACGGCGCACTGGCTGCTGATCCTCGCCGCCATGGCCCTGTCGGCGCTGTTCATCGGCGTGCCGATCGCGGTGATTTTTACCTATGCGCTGCGCGAGGGCATCTCCGTCTATATCGCACAGATCACCCAGCCCGCGACATTGCATGCGATCTGGCTGACCGTGCTGACGGCCATCGTCGTGGTGCCGATCAACATGGTCTTCGGCATCTGCGTCGCCTGGCTGGTCACGCGTTTCCGCTTTCCCGGCCGCCGGCTGCTGATCACCTTCATCGAGATTCCGTTCTCCGTCTCGCCGATTGTCGCGGGTGTGACCTATCTCTTCCTCTACGGCAGCCAGGGCCTGCTCGGTCCGCTGCTGGAGAGCCACGACATCAAGATCATGTTCACGGTACCGGCGATCTTTCTGGTCAGCCTGTTTGTCACCAGCCCGTTCGTGGCACGCGAACTCATTCCGCTCATGCAGGCGCAGGGCAGCGAGGACGAGGAAGCGGCCATCACCCTCGGGGCAACGGGGCTGCAGACATTCTTCTATGTCACACTGCCGAATATCCGCTGGGCGCTGCTCTATGGCGCGGTGCTGTGCAATGCGCGCGTCATGGGCGAGTTCGGCGCCGTGTCGGTGGTATCAGGTGCCATTCGCGGCCAGACCAACACGCTGCCGCTGCAGATCGAACTGCTGTTCAACGACTACAACGTCACCGGGGCCTTTGCCGCCTCGTCGACCCTGGCGCTGATAGCGGTGGTCACGCTCATCCTCAAATATGTTCTGGAACGCAAGCAGGCGGGCTAGGCCGCCCGCCTGGTGCGAAGGGCATCGTCCGGCCGCCGCATCGACTGCGCCAGGATATAGCCTTCCGGCCATGCGCCAAAACCGCTGGCAACGTTGATGTGGCCGGCATGGCGCATGTCGACAAAACCCGAGCCCCAGATATCCGCCAGTGCCTGTGCCTTGTTGAACGACATGTAGGGATCGTCGCGGCTGGCGGCGACGATGGAGGGAAAGCCGAAATCGTGACGCGGCAGCGGGGCAAAGCTGCGGAATTTCGGGTCCTGCACCGCCATGCGCTCGGCATCGGCGGGTGCCACCAGCACGGCGCCTGCCACATGGGCGGCGGAGGGGCGGCTGGCCAGATGGGCGACAAGCACGCAGCCCAGACTGTGGGCAACGAGAATGGCGCCGGGTGTTTCCGAGATCGCCGCCTCGAGCACGTGCAGCCACTGTGACAGAACCGGGTTTTCCCAGTCATCCTGTTCGACAAGGCGGGCGGTATCGTCATCGGCCAGCCACTGCCGTTGCCAATGGCCTTTCTCGGAGCCGAGATATCCGGGAATGATCAATGTTGTCATCAGGCACCCATCCTTCCAGCTTGGGGAGGAAATGTTGAAATCACAGCCTGAAAATAGGTGCCAGCCCCCATTCTTTGAAGGAATGGGGGTCTAAAGTCGGGGTGTATTGGAAAAAAATTCCAATGCGAAAATCCGGAATCGTGAAATCGGTCCGGCGTTGACGGCTCAGGTCTCGCTGTCCTTCTTGTACCAGCGCAGGAGCAACTGCGAACGCTCGAAGAACAGGACGACAAGCAGCGACAGGGCAAAGGGGATCAGCAGGTAGAACAGGCGGAAGATGATCAGTGCGGCCAGCACATCGGCCTGGTTCATGTCGGGAAGCCCGGTCAGGAAGACCAGTTCCAGTACGCCGAGACCGCCCGGTGCATGGGAAATGAGGGCGGCGGAAAACGAGATGAGGAAAATCCCGAGCACGATGAGAAAGCCGGGATTGCCCGCTTCGGGCAGGGTGAAATAGATGATGGCGGCGGCGCCGATCAGTTCCAGCGGCCCGACAATCAGCTGCTGGGCGACAACGGTCAGACGCGGATATTCGAGCGTGAACTTGCGGATGCGCAGCGGGCGCAGCTGCAGCCAGCTGCCGAAGACATAGAGCAGCACGAAGGCGAGGGCGCCGAAGCCGAGGAGATAGCTGAGGGAAAGCGGCAGCTCATTGTTGAAGCGCTGCAATATTTCCGGTTCGATCAGAAGCACGAATGCGCTCAGGGTGATCGTGCCGAGCATGAAGGTGAAGGAGCAGAAGGCAATGAGCAGGGCGATTTCCGCCGTGCTCATCCCTTGCGAGGAATAGGCGCGATAGCGCACCACTGCACCCGAGATCACCGACGCGCCGATATTGTGCGAGAGCGCATAGGTGGTGAAGGAGCACAGGGTGATGAACAGCCAGGAAATCTTGCGGCGCAGATGCAGGAGGGCAATCCGGTCATAGCCCGCAAGGGCGGCATAGGCGAGCAGGGAGGCAAGGGCGGCCAGAATCCAGCGGTGGGTCGGAATCGCATAGAGACTGTGGATCACATCCTCAAGAGATATGCTCCGCAACTCCCGGTAGAGGAGCCACGCGGAGACAGCAACAGCGGCCAAGCCGATCACCGGCCATATATAGTCCTTTAACTTCATACCCATTCCCGTCCAATCATTCTCACCTGGCTTGCGCCGCGAACCCCGTTTTTTCTTTGGTTATGCCGATAAGGGCTCCTCCGGCTTCGGTTTGTCGAGATCGAGAATATGCGCGACAATCCCCCGGGCAATTTCCCGCTCGCCCATGATCACTGCGTCGGCACCCAGATCCTGCAAATGCTGGACCTCGGCGTCCGAATGCGCGCGCGCCAGGATGCTGATGGCCGGGTTGGCGGCACGCGCCTTGACGACGATCTGCCCGGCTTCGAAGGCATTCGGAATGGCGATGATCAGCTGCCGGGCTTCGGCAAGGTTGGCCGCGGCCAGCACATCGCCATTGGCGGCATTGCCGACGATGGTTTCCACATCGTCATCGCGCAGCTTTGCCACGGTCTTGTCGGCATCTTCGATCACCAGAAACGGCTTGCCGACTTCCTTCAGCGCATCGCCCACCAGACTGCCGACACGGCCGTAACCGATCAGCACCGCGTGGTTGGTGAGGGTGGTCGGCTGCAGTTCTTCCACGTCGGGTTCTTCGACGACCGTCGTCTCGGGGCTGGCTTCCGTTGCCGAGGCGGAGCGTTTTTCCAGCCACGGTTTCAGATATCCCACCCCGGCAAAGACAACCGGATTGAGCAGGATCGACAGGATGGCGCCGCCGAGAATGAGATCGCGCCCTTCCTGCGGCAGCATGCCGAGCCCGACACCCAGCTCCGCCAGAATGAACGAGAATTCGCCGATCTGCGCCAGACTGGCCGAAATGATCAGGGCGGTCCCGGTGGGATAACCGAACGCCAGCACGATGAAGAAGGCTGCCAGCGACTTGCCCACCACGATGATCGCAAGCGTTGCCAGAAGCGGCAGCGGATCGTTGATGATGGTCATCGGGTCGAACAGCATGCCGACTGAGACGAAGAACAGCACGGCGAAAGCATCGCGCAGCGGCAGGGATTCCTCTGCCGCCCGGTGGCTGAGCTCGGATTCGCTCATGATCATGCCGGCGAAGAAGGCGCCGAGCGCCAGCGATACGCCGAACAGTTTCGACGCGCCGAAAGCCACACCAAGCGCAATGGCCAGCACGGCGAGCCGGAACAGTTCGCGCGAACCGGTATGGGCAATGGCATGCAGTGTCCACGGGATGACACGGCGGCCGACGATCAGCATCACGGCGACGAAGGCGGCAACCTTGCCGAGCGTCAGCCCGATGATGCCGCCGATGCCGAGATTGAAATAGGCGACGATGGGGTCGCTGGCGATATGGGCAGCGGCCTCGACCGCCGGGTTCTTGCCGTTGACGGCATCGGCAATGGCCGGCAGCAGCACCAGTGCCAGAACCATGGCCAGGTCTTCGACGATCAGCCAGCCGACGGCGATGCGCCCGCGTTCCGTCTCGATCAGGCGGCGCTCCTGCATGGCGCGCAAAAGCACGACGGTACTGGCAACGGACAAAGCGAGACCGAAGACAAATCCCGCCTGCATGCTCCAGCCGAGAATCCAGGCAAGTCCGGCGCCGAGCAGGGTTGCCACGACGATCTGCACGATTGCACCGGGAATGGCGATGGCCCGGACCGACAGCAGATCCTTCAGGGAGAAATGCAGCCCGACGCCGAACATCAGCAGAATGACGCCGATCTCGGCGAGTTCAGCCGCCAGTTCCTGGTCGGCAACAAAACCGGGTGTATGGGAGCCGGCAAGGACACCGGCAAGCAGGTAACCGACAAGGGGAGGAACGCGCAGACGGTTGGCAATCGCACCGAAGATGAAGGCCACCACAAGGCCCACAACGATTGTCGCAATCAGCGGCGTTTCATGAGGCATATGTCGGTGTCTCCCCCTGGGTCGTGATGAAAAATAATAGAGTCAATCTGTCTGCAGCCAATGACTGCCTCAGTATTGCGTACACATGATGTCTTGCAAACAACTTTTGTCGTTCTGCGGCGCATGAAATGCAATTTTTTTCATACGCCGCAGATATTTAGCTTGGAGAGCTCAGATCAGGCTCCGCTCAGCTCTTCACGGCCGGTGTCTCGCTCGATCCGATGCGGTGCTGGTGGTTCTTTTCCCTCCATGTTCCCAGGAGCAGCAGGATCGGGGCCGCGATGAAGATCGACGGACTCGTGGCGATCACGACACCGAAAAGCATCGGCAGCGCGAAGTTTTCCACGGCCTTGCCACCCCAGATTGCCATGGGCAGCATGGCAAGGAAGATGGTGACGGAGGTGTAGATACAACGGGCCAGCGTCTGGTTGATACTCATGTCGATGATCTGGCGCAGCGGCATCTTCTTGTGAATGCGCAGGTTCTCGCGCATGCGGTCATAGACCACCACCTTGTCGTTGACGGAGTAGCCGATCATCGTCAGAAGCGCGGCGATGGCCGTGAGGTTGAAGTCCAGCCCCATCAGGGCGAAGAAGCCGACCGTCTTCGTCGTGTCGAGAATGAGCGTCGCAATCGCGCCGAGGGCAAAGTGCCACTCGAACCGCCACCAGATATAGAGCAGCATGGCGATACTGGCGAGGATGACCGCCAGGACACCCGAGCGCGCCAGTTCCTGGCTGACCTTCGGTCCGACGACTTCCGAGCTTTCGATCTTCACGCCGGCATCGAGCTGTTCGACCGCGGCCTTGACCTTGGTCACGGCAGCCGTCTGGGCCTCTTCGCCGCCATCCTGGCGCTGGACGCGGATCAGGACCTGATTGTCGCCGCCGGCCTGCTGCAGCACGACCTCTCCGAGGCCGAGTGCTTCCAGCGAGCTGCGCATGGTGGCGAGATCGGCGGGTTTCGACGTGGTGACGGCAACCTGGATGCCGCCCTTGAAGTCGATGCCGTAGTTGAGGCCGGGATGGATGAACAGGATCACCGAGGCGATCGACAGGAAGATCGAGACGCCGATACCGAAGAAGCGGGCGTTCATGAAGGAGATTTTGGTGGTCTCCGGAACCAGCTTGACCACGTGCTCGATGTGGATGGTCTTCATCTTGCGGCGGCGGACGATGGCCGTCATGACGATGCGCACGACGGTCACGGCGGTGAACATGGAAATCAGCGTGCCGATGACCATGGTGACCGCGAAGCCGCGGATCGGGCCGGTGCCGAACAGGAACAGCAAGAGCGTGGAAATCAGGTGCGTGACGTTCGCATCGACGATGGTGGCGTAGGCGTGCTTGAAGCCGCGGTCGACGGCGGCCATGGCGCCGATGCCTTTGCGGGCTTCTTCACGGATACGCTCGTTGATGAGAATGTTCGCATCCACCGCAAAGCCGATGCCAAGGATGATGGCTGCGATGCCGGGCAGGGTGAGCGTGGCGCCGATAAGGCTGAGGACACCGAATGTCAGGATGACGTTGAGCGCCAGCGCCAGATTGGCAATGAAGCCCCACGTGCCATAGAGCACGAAGATGAAGCCGACGACGAGGGCGAAGCCGACAAGACCGGTCAGGATGCCCATCTTGATGACGTCGCCGCCGAGATCAGGACCGACCGTGCGTTCTTCGATGACCGTCAATGGCGCGGGCAGGGCACCGGCGCGCAGCAGGGCGGCGGTTGTTACCGTATCCTGCACCGTGAAATTGCCGGTGATCTGGCCGGAACCGCCGGTGATCGGCACCTGAATGACGGGCGCGGTCAGCACCTTGCCGTCGAGAACGATGGCAAAGGGACGGCCGACATTCTGGCTGGTGATTTCGGCAAACTGACGCGCACCGACATTGTCGAAGCGGAACGAGATGATCGGCTGGTTGGTCTGCGGGTCAAAGGCGGCGCGGGCGTCGGTCAGGCGTTCGCCGCTGAGCGCAACGCGGTCCTCGACGGGATAGGTCTGGCCGGGATTCTTGGCATCCGGCAGGATGGAAATGCCGGGCGGCGGCGTATCGCCGAAATTGCGGTCGGCGACCATGTGGAACGTCATCTTGGCCGTGCTGCCGAGCAGCGCGCGCAGCTGGGACGGGTCCTGCAGGCCGGGAAGCTGGACGACGATACGGTCGGAACCGACGCGCTGGATCGAGGGTTCGGCCACGCCGACCTGATCGACGCGGCGGCGGACGATTTCAAGGCTCTGCTGCAGGGCGTTGTCGAGCCTGTCCTTCATGCCGGCATCCGTCAGGGTGAGACGGATCGTGTTGTCGGCCGAGGTGATGTCGATATCGCTGACCGGGGCGGCGAAGCCGACCTGCGCAACCTGGGCGGTCAGTTCCTTCAGAACCGTCACGGCGCGGTCGCGCTGTGCCTGGTCGGCAATGGTCACGATGACGGAATCACCGGCGATGCGGACCGACTGCGCCTGGATGCGTTCGGTGCGCAGCTTGTTGCGCGCATCGTCCAGCATGGCGCGGACGCGGTCCTTCTTCAGGGCTGCGGCGTCCACTTCGAGAACGAGATAGGAACCGCCGCGAAGATCGAGACCAAGCGAAATCTGCTTTTTGGGCAGCCAGTTGGGCAAGGCATCGAGCTGTGCTTTGGTGAAAATATTGGGCAGTGCGAGGATGATGCCCGCAATAATGATGAAAATATAGGTTCCAAGAACCCATTTCGAAGTGCGCATATCAGTGTTCCGTCATGAATTACGGCGAGGCTGCCGGGAAATGGTCGCGTCTGTTCCGGGCGGCTGCCGATGGTGTTGCGTTGGAACCGTTGCCGAGCAACGGATTGCCTCAGGCAAGCGCGGCGGGGGGAGCCCGGGCGCTGAAAACGCTGATGCGGTCAAGCGCCAGGCTTGAACCGGTTTCGGAGGGTGTGGCTGGCTGCGCGCCGGCCAGAATCAGGGAAATCCCGTCCGGAACGATGCCGTCATGGGAATTCGTATCCGCGCGCACGCCGCTCTTGATTTTCAGGTGCAGGGCTTCGAGCGCAGCGATACGCATGGAATTCTGCACGGGGGCGGAGCGATTGTCGCTCTCATGGGCGAGGCGGGCATCGTCGCGCACCGGTGCGCTGGCACGGTTGTTGCGCAGGTCCGTTTCGGGAGCGACGATATAGACGACCCCCAGGGTGGCAATGAGCCAGAAGATAGAAATCAGCAGCGGAGCGGATCCACGCCTTTCTGATTTGCCATTTCTGTTCAAGCCCATATGCGTTTCCAACAGTTCCCGTTCGCGGTCTGTCAGACCCCGTTGCGACTCTATTTATGAAGTCCGGCAAGCCGAGTCACTCAAAATCGTCGTGTGCGCGGCCTCATGGACAAAAAAACTGTCGTTTTTGTGAAGCGCAGGCCCTTTCATCGTGCGTTGTGCAGGAAACGGGTGGTTGATCGGCTCTCATTGCGGTCTCCTGTGCAGGAATTTCTGCGTGAGTAAGGATGCTGCAATGCCAGACATGAGCCCGATCGATTGGACCGCCGCACAAACGGAGATGGAGGCTTTCGGCTGCACCATTCTGCGCAATGTCCTGTCGCGCGCCGAATGCACGGCGCTGGCGGATAGCTATGCCGACGATACGATTTTCCGCAAGCGCATCGTCATGGCCCGGCACGGCTTCGGGCAGGGGGAGTACAAGTATTTCTCCTATCCGCTCCCCGAAATTGTCCATGGGTTGCGTGAAGCGCTCTATCCGCCGCTGGCCCGCATCGCCAACCGCTGGAACGAGCAGATGGGCATCGATATCCGCTATCCCGATGCGCATCAGGCATTCATCGCGCGTTGCCACGGTGCCGGGCAGGACCGGTCGACGCCGCTGCTGCTGGAATATGGCGCGGGCGACTACAACTGCCTGCATCAGGATATCTATGGCATTCACGTGTTCCCGCTGCAGGTGGCGTTTCTGCTGAAAGAGCCCGGAGTGGATTTTACCGGCGGCGAATTTGTGCTGACCGAACAGCGTCCGCGTATGCAGTCGCGGGCGGAGGTGGTGCCGCTGCGACAGGGCGACGGCGTGGTCTTTCCGGTCAGCCAGCGCCCCGTCAAGGGATCGCGCGGCTATTACCGGGTCAACATGCGCCATGGTGTGAGCCGCGTGCGCAGCGGCCAGCGCCATACACTCGGGATTATCTTTCACGATTCCAAGTAGTTCATCACCTTGCATCGGGCCGCGAACACACGCATTGTGATGCTTTGCATGAGGCCCCGATGGATTACCTTATTTTCTGGGAATGGCTCAGCTTTGCCGCCCGCTGGTTGCATGTGATCACTGCAATCGCCTGGATCGGCTCATCCTTCTATTTCATCGCGCTCGATCTGGGGCTGCGCCGCCATCAGGGCCTGCCGCAGGGGGTGAACGGCGAGGAATGGCAGGTGCATGGCGGCGGCTTCTATCACATCCAGAAATACATGGTCGCGCCGCCGCACATGCCGGAACATCTGATCTGGTTCAAATGGGAGTCCTATGCCACATGGCTCTCCGGCTTCGCGCTTCTGTGCATCGTCTATTATGCCGGTGCGGACCTTTATCTCATCGACCGCAACATTCTTGACGTCTCGACGCCGGTCGCCATCCTGATCTCGCTCGCGTCCATCGGCCTTGGCTGGCTGATCTACGATCTCCTGTGCAAGTCGCCGCTGGCGAACAATGACACGGCGCTGATGCTCATTCTCTATGCGGTCATCGTCGTCATGGCGTGGGGCTATACGCATCTGTTCACCGGGCGCGCCGCCTTCCTGCATCTTGGCGCATTCACCGCCACGATCATGTCCGGCAACGTGTTCCTTCTGATCATTCCGAACCAGAAGAAGGTCGTTGCCGATCTGATCGCCGGCAAGACGCCCGATCCGAAGCTCGGCAAGCAGGCCAAGCAGCGCTCGACCCACAACAACTACCTGACGCTGCCCGTCATTTTCCTGATGCTGTCCAACCATTATCCGCTGGCAAGCTCGACGGAATTCAACTGGGTCATCGCCGCGCTGATTTTCATCATCGGCGTGCTCATCCGCCACTATTTCAACTCGAAACACGCCGGAACCGGCAATCCGCACTGGACGTGGCTGGCCTCGGTCGTGCTGTTCATCGTCATCATCTGGCTGTCGACGGTGCCGAAGGTGCTGCAGGGACCGGAAAAAGTCTCAAGCGCCGCCGCGCCCTTTCTCGCCGCGCAGAACTTTCAGGAGGTGCGCGACACTGTCATGGGACGCTGTTCCATGTGCCATGCGGCGGAGCCGTCCTTTGAGGGGATCATGCACGCGCCCAAGGGAATTCGGCTCGATACCGACGAACTGATTGCGGCTCATGCCAGCCAGGTCTATCTGTTCGCCGGTGCCAGCCACGCCATGCCACCGGGAAACCTGACGCAGATGACAGATGCCGAGCGGTCCCGGATCGTGGCGTGGTATCGTTCTGCGGTATCGGGAAAATCCACGCAATGACCGAACTTCTGTTACGCGGACGTCTGCTGACGTTTCACGACGAGCCGCTGGCGGGCGATGCCAGCCCGGACGCATTCACCTATATCGAGGATGGCGGACTGCTGATCCGCGACGGCAAGATCTGGGCCATCGACGATTATGCCCGCCTGCGCGCCGGGGACGGCCGGAATGTCGAAGTCATCGACCATCGCCCGTATTTGATCATGCCGGGCTTCATCGATACCCACATCCATTACCCGCAGATGCAGGTTGTCGCCTCCTATGCGGGCGAACTGATGGAATGGCTGAACAAATACACTTTTGTCGAGGAGCAGAAATTCTCCAATCAGGGCCATCCCGAGCGCATCGCCTCGGCCTTCTTCGATGAACTGATCCGCCACGGCACCACCACGGCCGCCGCCTATTGCACCGTGCACAAGGCGTCGGTCGAGGCATTTTTCACCGAGGCGGACCGGCGCAACATGCGCATGATCGCGGGCAAGGTGATGATGGACCGCAACGCGCCGCCCGGTCTTCTCGACACGGCCCAGTCGGGCTATGACGACAGCAAGGAACTGATCGGCAAATGGCACGGAACCGGGCGCCAGCTCTATGCCATCACGCCGCGTTTTGCACCGACATCGACGCCGGAGCAGCTGGAGATGAGCGGGGCGCTGGCCCGCGAGTACCCCGATCTGCACGTGCAGACGCATCTGTGCGAAAACACCGCCGAAATTGCCTTCGTGGCTGAGCTGTTTCCATGGAGCCGGGACTACACGCAGGTTTATGAGCATTACGGCCTGCTTGGCCCCAAGACGCTGCTTGGCCATTGCATCCACCTGACCGATGCGGAAATTGCTGCCATCGCCAACAGCGGGTCTGTTGCAGTCTTCTGCCCGACCTCGAACCTGTTCATCGGCAGCGGCCTGTTCAATCTGGCGCGCCTCGAGGCGTCCCGTCCGCCGGTGCGCCATGCCATCGCCACCGATATTGGCGGCGGCACATCCTATTCCATGCTGCGCACGCTGGATGAGGGCTACAAGATCCTGAACATTCAGGGCCAGCGCTATCACCCGCTGCGCTCGTATTATCAGGCGACACTGGGTAATGCCCGCGCGCTGTCGCTGCAGGGCATCATCGGCTCGTTTGCGCCGGGCGCGGAAGCGGACTGCATTGTGCTCAATGCCCGCTCCACCCCGGCCATGCGCCTGCGCATGGAAACGGTGGAAACGCTCGTCGAAGAGCTGTTCCTGATGCAGACCATGGGCGACGACCGCACCATTGCGGAAGTCTATATCGCGGGAAAACCGGCGAAGAGCCTGCTCGCATCATAACGGGCGGCAAGCCGGAAACTGCTCATTCGACGCGGTAGCCGACTTCCGCCGCCGCATGACCCAGCGTCTGCCAGAACGAACGGGCAAAGGTGCGGAACACGTAGAGGTCGAAGGTCTCCGCGTCGATCCGCTGGATATTGGCATGGATATCGTGATGCAGCGTGGCGCGGCCGAAGCCGACGGGAAAGCCATGCTCGGAAAAGTCGATGGCAAACAGCTTCGACAGCACCCATTCCGACCACGGGCCCTTGACGCGGATGGCGCTGCGGCCATGGGTCAGATCGACGATCGTACCGGTTTCCAGCGGTATGGCCTTGCGCAGGCGGTCTTCCAGATCAGCGGACGGGCTCACGACGAAATAACGTCCGGGCGCGAAACCGAAGACGGATTTTTCGCCCGCACTGCGCCCGGCACCCGGTTTGTCCGCGACATTCAATCCGGTCACATTACCGATGGCGGTCAGGATGGCGGGAATGGTCCCGCGCCATGCGGTCACCTGCACGATGGAAACGTCGCTGCGCTCGGTCAGGACAAGGCCGATGCCGCCAGCGGAGTTGCCATGGTCACCCGGAACAAATACGTAGCCGAGGGGAGATTGTGGTTCAGCCATGCATCCGGCTCCCCTCTGGATCAAACATGTGGTGACTGACGATCTCGACGGCACCGTGCTTGCCGCGCAGAAGGTCCGTCGCATAGGCGCGGTTGCCGATCATCGACGTGCCGTGCTTGACCAGCGCCAGCGCGATGTATTTGCCCAGCGCCGGGGAATAGCAGGCGGCGGTGACGTGGCCAAAGCTGTCGGCAGGTTCGCGCGGCGCTGCATCGCTGACGATATGGCTACCGCCATTGATCGACTGGTTGTCGAGCGAGATCAGCCCGACAAGCGACAGGCGGTTTTCATCGTTCAATCCCGCGCGGTCCTTCATGCCGGAGCCGATATAGGGCTTCTTTTTCGACAGCATCCAGTCGAGATGCAGGTCGTGCGCGGTGGTGCGGCCATCGATTTCGGCGCCGGTGACGTGGCCCTTTTCGATACGCAACGTGCCAAGCGCTTCCAGCCCGTAGGGCATGATGTCAAAGGGCTTGCCCGCTTCGAGCAGCGCTTCCCAGACCTGCGTGCCATAGCCTGCGCCGCAATAGACTTCATAGGCCAGCTCGCCCGAGAAGGAGAGGCGGCAGATCATGACCGGCACATCGCCGATAAAGCCGTGCACGATGCCCATGAACGGCAGGGTTGTATTGTCGACGCCGGTTCCCGTGACGCAGGCTTCCAGAACAGCCCGGGCTTTCGGGCCCGACACGGCCGTCCCGGCCCAGACATCGGTCACCGAGGTCAGGTGCACGCGCAGGTCCGGCCAGACGCAATCCAGATAGAATTCCAGATGCTGCATGACGTTTCCGGCATTGGCCGTTGTGGTCGTCATCAGGAACTGTGTTTCACTGAGGCGCCACGTGGTGCCATCGTCATAGACAATGCCGTCCTCGCGCAGCATCAGGCCGTAGCGCGCCTTGCCGACCGGCAGGGTGGAAAACATGTTGGTGTAGACACGGTCGAGAAATTCGCCCGCGTCGGGACCCTGAATGTCGATCTTGCCGAGGGTCGAAACATCGACAATCCCGACGCTCTGGCGCACCGCGCGCGCTTCACGCACATAGGCCTGTTCGACCGTTTCGCCATGGCTGCCATAGATCATCGGGCGGTGCCACAGGCCGGCTTCATAGGTCCTGGCGCTGTTGGCGAGATGCCAGTCATGCATCGGGGTCAGCCGGTGCGGCCGCAGGTCGCCATAGCGTTCGCCGGCGATAGCACCGAAGGATACCGGCGTGAAGGGCGGGCGGAAGCGGGTGGTGCCCGCCTCCGGAATGGTAATGCCGCGCACATCGGCCATGATGGCAAGGCCGGGAATATTCGATGTCTTGCCCTGATCCGTCGCCATGCCGAGCGTGGTGTAGCGCTTCAGGTGCTCGACCGAATGGAAGCCCTCGCGGTAGGCGAGGCGGATATCGTCGGCGGTGACATCGTGCTGGAAATCGACGAATGCCTTTTGCGATTTGGCCGCGGGCTCGATTTCAAACACGGGGGCGGGCGATGCATCGAACATCGGGGCATCGACCGCAGGCAGCTTCGGCTTGATCTTGGAGGAGGTGCCCTTGGTCGCGCCATCGGAGAACACGCTGACCGTATCCATGTACCCCGCCGCGGATCCTGCCGTCACCCAGTTCTGGTTGGCCTCCGGCGGCAGGAAGGCCTGCAAATCCTCGTCCCACTCCGGCTTGCCGCCCGCCTGGCTGGCGAGATGGATCGCCGGGGACCAGCCGCCGGATACGCCGAGGCAATCGGTCTTGATTTCCCGCGCCGCGCCGGAGACATGGCCGGTCTGCGCATTGAAATGCTGCACGGTGATGGAGCTGAGTGTCTTGCCCGCATGGGTGCCGGTGACGGCGTGGCCGAGGACCAGTTCCGCCCCCGCCGCCGAGGCAATCTCGATGCAGGCGCCGGATACATCCGCGCGCACATCGACGATGGCAACGATATTGACGCCAGCCTGCGCCATGGCGCGGGCTGCCTCGTAGGCGCTGTCATTGTTGGTGAACAGCGTCACATTGGTTCCCGCAGCCACACCATACTCGACCGCATAGCGTCTGACCGCATCGGCCAGCATGACGCCGGGGCAGTCATTGCCGGGGAAGACGATCGGCCGCTCGAACGCACCCGTCGCCAGAATGGTCTTGCCGGTGCGGATGACCCAATGGCGCTGGCGCGGCTGCCCCTTGGTGCGGTTCGGCTTGAAATCCGAGACATGCTCGATGGCGGTCAGGACATTGCCGTCATAATAGCCCCAGACGGAGGTCCGGGTGAGAAAACGCACATTGGCGCGGCCCGCGAGCGCTGCCGCCTTTTCACGCGCCCAGACTGCGGCGTTGCGTCCGTCGATCAGCTCCGCCGATGCGAGCAGTGCGCCGCCGGCAACCGGCCGTTCCTCGGCGATGATCACCTGCGCTCCGGTTTCCGCAGCAGCTTCCGCAGCCAATAGTCCGGCCGGGCCGGTGCCCACCACCAGCACGTCGCAGAAGGCGTTCATGCGCTCGTAATGGTCGGGATCGGCGGCAATGCCCGCCCTGCCGAGACCGGCGGCGCGGCGGATGAATTTTTCGAAGAACATCCAGACCTTGGTGCTGCGCAGCGGGCCGATGGCCGGGCCCATGAAGGTCTTGTAGTAGAAACCCGCCGACAGTATCGGACCGGCCAGCTGGTTGATGGCCATGACATCGTGTTCAAGCGAGGGAAAGCGGTTCTGGCTTTCGGTGACGAGGCCGTCATGGATTTCCAGTTCCGTGGCGCGGACATTGGGTTCGCGCACATCGCCGTTGAGAACGGTGACGAGCGCATTCGGCTCGTCGCTGCCCGCAGCAAAGACGCCGCGCGGCCGGTGATATTTGAACGAGCGGCCGAACAGCGTCACGCCATTGGCGAGGAGGGCCGAGGCCAGCGTGTCGCCGGGATGGCCGCTATAGGCCTTGCCGTCGAAGGTGAACCGCACCGTCCTGGCGCGGTCGATCCGTCCACCCTTGGGGAGCCGTGACGCGGTCATGGGCGATCACCGCCTTTCCCGGCGGCAACGGCATCCCGGGCAAAGCCCACGGACGAAATGACATGGGTCGCCATATCGCGCGTGACGATCAGATGCTGGCGGCAGCCGCCGCTGTGCAGCCAGAACTCACGGTGCGCGCCCATGGGATTGGCCCGCTCATAGACATAGGCGTTCCATGCGGCCTGATCGGATGAGGCCGGGTCGGGGCGCTGGCGTGTCGCGTCGCCCTGATAGGTGAATTCGATGACGTCGCGCGGGCCGCAATAGGGGCATTTGATGATCATGGTCTTCTGGTCTCGAAAGCGAATCTGTTGCGGTTGGACGTTTGTTTCCCGATTGTGCCAGTCAACAGTGTGCATCTGTACTGGTCAAGATGAGCGCGAGGCGAAGGCGAGCAAAATTGTGACTTTGGCAAGTTTCCGGCCTGCCGCAGGTGTGACGATGCATGATTACCCCAACATTATGCTACTGTCGCATTGCTGGAATGGTCATCACGATAGCGGCGAGCACTGTCAACAAGCCGACCAGTCGCGAGAATGAAAGCAGAAAGTGCCTTGATTGTGCCGACATGAACGGGCAAATCGACGAAGCAAACTGTTCATAAATGGATCTGAACCCGTGATCTCATCTTTCCTTCGGCAGATTCTTCTGACGATTGCCGCCGTTCTGTTTCTGGCGGCCCCGGTGCAACTGGCTTTGGCGCAGACCCCGGCGCCAGCCCCGGCAGCCACATCGCCCGCACCAGCCCCGGCACCGGAGCCTGCGCCCGCCGCAGCGGAGCCGGCACCCGTGGCGCCAGCGCCTGCGCCCGCCGTCAAATCGAACATCGTCGCCGAACAGCGCCCGGCCATCGACGCGCTGAAGAAGCAGATCTCGACCTATGAACAGAAATTCAAGCAGAAGGCCGATGCCGACGCGGCGCTTGCCAATCTGCGCCTCGATCTGGAAGCGAGCGCCAAGAAACTGCTGGATATCGGCGTTTCGTTCCGGCCGCGCATCACCGAGATCAATGCCCGCCTGGAACAGCTGGGCGCACCGCCCGCGCAGGGGCAGCCGGCCGAAGCGAAGATCGTCACGGATGAACGCACCCGCCTGACGACGGAAAAGGCGGAGATCAACGCGGTTCTCGGCGAAACCGAAGACCAGCTGCTCGAAGTCAACAAGATGATCGATGCGATCGGCGATGCCCGGCGCGAGCTTTTTGCCAATACATTGTCGCAGCGCGTCGACATCAACTATTCCCTCGGCAGCGAAGTCATCGAAGCCTATGGCCGGGAAATGGGCACGATGAACCAGCTCATTTCGTCCTGGTGGCGCTTCGTCATCACGTTCAAATGGCAGTCCCTGCTGGCTGCCGCCTTCTTTGCCGCGATAACCGCCCTGGTGCTTCTCATCGGCGGCCAGCGGTTGCTGGGGCATCTCTATCTGCGCGATCCGGCGGTTGAAGAGCCCTCCTATCTGAGCCGTCTGGCTGTTGCCTTCTGGTCGACCCTGATGCGGTCGCTGACCGTCGGCGTGTTTCTGGCCACGACCTACTTTTTCCTCGGCTATTTCAATGTGCTGCGCCCGGATATCGCGTCGCTGATCTACACGCTGTTTTCGGTGATCGGCATCGTCTATTTCGTGCATGCCCTGGCCCAGGCCGTCATTTGCCCGGGCGCGCCCAACTGGCGTCTGGTGCGCGTTGCACCGCGTCCGGGCCGCATTCTCATGGTTCTGGTCACGGCCACGGCGACGATCACGGGGCTCGATTATCTCGCCAATACGGTCAACCAGATTGCATCCTCACCCCTGTCGCTGACGGTGGCCAAGAGCCTGTTTGCAACGGTTCTGGTCGGGCTGCTGATCCTCGCCATGGCGTTTCTGAAGCCCCTGGAGAACGAGGAGACCGGCGAAGCCCGGCGCTGGCCAAGGCCGCTGCGGCTGTTCCTTTATGCCATCGGCCTCATTCCGATCATCGCAGCGTTGCTGGGCTATATCGGTTTTGCCCGTTTCGTCTCGCAGCAGATCGTCATCAATGGCGCCGTGCTCGTGACGATGTATCTGGGCTTCCTCACGGCGCGCGCGGTGGCCGACGAGAATGCATTGGGCGGCACAGTGCTCGGCAGCACGGTGCAGACGCGCTTCGGCATCGATGACTCGACACTCGATCAGCTTGGCCTGATCGCCAGCATCATCATCAATATTTTCGTGCTTCTCCTCGGCATTCCGGTGATCCTGCTGCTCTGGGGCTTCCAGTGGAGCGAGATGACTGTCTGGTTCCTCACCATAGCCACCGGTTTCCAGATCGGTTCGGTGACGATCTCGCTGGTGGCCATTGCCGTCGGGATCCTGCTCTTCGCGCTGTTCTACTTCTTCACCCGCTGGTTCCAGGGCTGGCTGGATGTGCGGGTGATGGCGCGCGGCAAGCTGGATTCTGGCGTGCGCAACTCGATCCGCACAGCGGTCGGCTATCTCGGCCTCGGCATGGCCGGGCTCATCGGCATCTCGGCGGCGGGCATCAATCTCTCCAGCCTCGCGCTGGTGGCCGGCGGTCTGTCACTCGGTATCGGTTTCGGCATGCAGGCAATCGTCTCCAACTTCGTCTCCGGCCTGATCCTGCTCGCCGAGCGGCCGTTCAAGGTGGGCGACTGGATCGAAACCAGCGGCGTCGGCGGCATTGTCAAGAAGATCAGCGTGCGCGCGACCGAGGTGGAAACCTTCCAGCGCCAGTCGATCATCATTCCCAACTCGTCCTTCATCAATGGCAATGTCGGCAACTGGACCCACCGCAACAAGCTGGGGCGCGTCGAAATTCCCATTGGCGTTTCCTACAAGGTCGATCCGCGCCGCGTGCATGCCATCCTGATGGACATTGCCCGCAGCCATCCGCTTGTCCTGAAAAATCCGGAGCCTTTCGTGCAGTTCAAGGCGCTGGGCGATTCCAGAATGGATTTCGAGATGCGGGTGCATCTGGCTGACCTGTCGAATTCCGGCACCGTGCAGAATGAAATCCGCTTTGCGCTGGTCGACCGGTTTGCCGAGGAGGGGATCGAAATTCCGTTCCCGCAGCGCGACGTCAATATTCACCTCGATGACGCGGATGCGATCGTGCAGATGATCACCGAGCGGGTGAAGGCGGAGCTGAAAGCACCGGTGAAGAAGACGACCAAGACTTGAGAAGCGGTGTGCGGGGCTAGTGCCCCACTTTCGTCTAAATCACGGAAAAATAACGGGGCGTTCAGTTGCCGTTCAGTTTCACCCCGTTATAACTGGTGTCGAAAAGGGCCGGTTGAGCCCGAGGCAACAGGGGCGGTGGAAGCACCGGGGTGATATGAACAAGTTTGCAGTTGTCATTCTTACGAGCACTATTCTGGCCGGACCCGCATTTGCTGCCAGCCTGAAGAACAGCGACGCCAGCGCTCAGACCATCGTCGTGACCGAAGGGTCGAGCAAGACCCAGCTGCAGGTTGCAGCCGGAGACACGGTTGAATTTTGCAGCGGCGGCTGTTTCGTCACCTTTCCCAATGGTGACCGCGAAGCCCTGACCGGTGCGGAAACCATCGAAATCAAGGGCGGCAAGGTTTCGATCAAGTAACCCGGCCACCGCCGATTGCTGAGATAAAGGCCCGGACTGTGCAAAACAGTTCGGGCCTGTTCGTTTTTAGGGTGTCGCTCCCATGCGCGCTGCGCCAAGTCATTCCATTGCCTTGATCGGAAATTCGCACAAACCGCAGCCAGTTTGCCGCGCGTCGCGGCATGTTTTGGCCATGTCGCAAACAGGCCTTAGCAATGGACAGTGCGAACGGCATAGTGCAGAAAATGGCGCGTGCCGCCTGACCACCGATTGATATCAGAGGATAGAATGAAATGAAGACCCAAGCGCGTGTAGTTGTGATCGGCGGTGGTGTGGTGGGTGTGTCGACACTCTATCATCTGGCCAAGAAGGGCTGGAGCGATGTCGTGCTCATCGAGCGCAAGGAACTGACCTCCGGTTCGACATGGCATGCGGCCGGGCTGCTGCCGCTGTTCAACATGAGCTATTCCGTCGGCCAGATTCACAAATACTCCGTGAAATTCTATCAGGAACTGCAACAGGAAACCGGCATGAATGTCGGCTTCACCAATTGCAGCAACATCCGTCTCGCCCGCACCAAGGACCGCTGGGACGAATATATGTACTATGCCGGTGTCGCCGAGACGATCGGCGTGCCGGTCAAGCTTTTGACGCCGGAACAGGTCAAGGAAATCTGGCCGCTGGCGGAAATGGACGGCGTTCTCGGCGCCATCCAGCATCCGGAAGACGGCTATATCCAGCCGGCCGACCTGACCCAGGCGCTCGCCAAGGGCGCACGCGATCGTGGTGCAACCATCTATCGCTACACCACGGTTCTGGGCATCGAGCAGCTGCCCTCGGGCGAGTGGCTCGTCAAGACTGACAAGGGCGACATCACCGCCGAACATGTCGTCTCGGCAACCGGCAATTTCGCCCGCAAGACCGGCAAGATGGTCGGCCTCGACGTGCCGGTCATCCCCGTAGAGCACCAGTACATCGTCACCGAGCCGCATCCGGCCATTCTCGAGCGCAAGGCCAAGGGCCTGCCGGAGATGGGCGTGCTGCGCGAGAGCGATTCGTCCTGGTACATGCGCGAGGAAAACGGCGGCCTGCTGCTCGGACCATATGAAAAAGGCGCGCCTGTCTGCTATGTCGACGGCCCGTCCGATGCCAGCGAATACGAGCTGTTCCAGGAAGATCTCGACCGGCTCGAACCCTATATCGAAACCGCCATTGCCCGCGTTCCGGCCTTCGGTGAAGTCGGCATCAAGAAGGTCTATAACGGCGCCATCGCCTATACGCCGGATGGTTCGCCCATCATCGGCCCTGCGCCGCGCCTGAAGAATTTCTGGCTCAATGAAGGCCATTCCTTCGGCGTTACCGCCGCTGGCGGCGCCGGCTGGCAGCTGGCCGAATGGATTGTCGAGGGCGAGCCCTCCATCGACATGATGGGCGTCGATCCGCGCCGCTTCGGCCCCTATGCGACCGAAGGCTACCTCAAGGAAAAGAACGAGGAAGCCTATGCCGAGGTGTTCTCGGTGCACTACCCGGATGAAGAGCGCGGTGCGGCCCGCCCGCTCAAGCGTTCGCCGTCCTATGACCGCCAGAAGGCGCTCGGCGCCGTGTTCGGCACCGTCTATGGCTGGGAGCGCGCCAACTGGTTCGCGCCGCAGGGCTATGGCCTCGAGGTTGCCAAGTTGGACAAGCCGGATGTGCTGCTCAATCACAACCATCCGAAGCCGGACAAGGACGGCAAGGTGAAGGAACTCTGGTCCTTCCATCGTTCGAACTACTTTGAACATGTCGGCAACGAGATCAAGAACGTCACCAGCAATGTCGGCCTGCTCGACATGTCGGCCTTCGCCAAGATGGAAGTAACAGGCCCCGGCGCGCGCGAATGGCTCGATTCCATTCTGGCAAACCGCATTCCCAAGAAGCAGGGCCGCATTGCGCTGTGCCACCTCCTGACCAAGCAGGGCGGGGTGCGCTCCGAATTCACGGTCTATGAATGGGCGCCCGGCAAGTTCTATCTGGTATCCGCCGGTGCCTACGAGAACCATGACCATGATTATCTCGTCAAGCTGCTGCCAGCGGACGGCTCGGTAGCCCTTCGCCCGATCACGCAGATGTATGGCGTGCTGGTGCTTGCGGGCCCCAAGAGCCGCGACGTCCTGCAGAAGATCACCCGTGCGGACCTGTCCAACGAAGCCTTCCCCTGGCTGTCGGGCAAGGAAATCAGTGTTGGTACGGCAACGGCGCATGCGCTGCGTGTCAACTTTGTCGGCGAGCTCGGCTGGGAACTGCATCATCCGATCGAACAGCAGAACACCATCTATGACCTGCTGCTCGAAGCCGGTGCGGAATTCGGCATCAAGCCGTTCGGCATCCGCGCCATGACGGCGATGGCGGTGGAAAAGTCCTATCGCCTGATCCCGCGCGAACTGTCGATCGAATACAATGCTTTCGAAAGCGGCCTCGACCGTTTCGTCCATCCCAACAAGGGTGATTTCATCGGCCGTGATGCCGTTGTGAAGGCCCGCGAGGATGGCCTGAAGTGGAATTTCGTGACACTCGAAGTCCATGTGCCCGGCATGTCGGATGTGGATGCGCGCGGCAGCGAGCCGATCTACGCCAATGGCCAGCTCATCGGCCGTGCGACGCATGGTGGTTATGGCTGGCGTCTGGGCAAGAGCCTGGCGCTTGCCATGGTCAAGCCCGATTATTCGGCGCTGGGCACGCAGCTGGAGATCAAGATCCTCGGCAAGACACACAAGGCGACGGTCATTCCGGAAGCGCCGTTCGATACGGAGAACGAGCGCCTGAGAGCATAAAGCAGTTCCGCTTGCATGGAGAAATGAAAATGGCGCCTGAACGGGCGCCATTTCTTTTGGGTGGTGCGTTGCACGCTCGGCAGAGTTGCAGTCTATCCCGACTGGTTTAAGCGGCCATCAACTGCTTGCGGTCGGCCCGTTCCTGCTGCGGCGAGCGGCCGTAGAGCTCGCGGTAGCATTTGGAAAAATGCGAGGCCGACACGAACCCGCAGGCAACCGCGACTTCAACGATGGGCATCGACGACTGGATCAGCAGGTGGCGGGCACGGTCGAGCCGGATTTCCAGATAGTAGCGCGCCGGTGACCGGCCCATTTCCTGGCGGAACAGGCGCTCGATCTGGCGGCGCGACAGGCCGACATGGTCGGCAATCTCGATCAGCGACAGTGGTTCGGAAAGCCGTGCCTCCATCAGCTCAATGATCGTCAGCACTTTGGAATTCTGCACGCCGAGGCGGGCGCGCAAGGGAAGGCGCTGGCGGTCATGCGGGCTGCGGACCCGGTCAGTCAGCGCCTGTTCGCAGACGCGGTTGACAATGTTGTCGCCGAAATCGTCGCCGATCAGCTTCAGCATCATGTCGAGGGCCGCAGTACCGCCGGCGCAGGTATAGATGTTGCCGTCGACTTCGAAGAGGTCGGCATAGACGTCAGCCTTCGGAAACGCTTCGGCAAAACCGGGCAGGTTTTCCCAGTGGATCGCACAGCGCTTGCCCGAGAGCAGCCCGGCGGCAGCGAGGATATGCGCGCCGGTGCACAGGCCGCCGACGGCCACGCCGCGGTTGAACTCTTCGCGCAGCCAGGCATAGACGGATTTGTTCTGGAATTTTTCCACATGCACGCCGGAGCAGACGAACACCATGGAGGGGCGGTCTTCGCCGGTCAGGAAGCGGCGCTCATCCTCAAGCGAGGAATTGGCAGCGCATTCGACGCCGTTGGATGCGGTGACCGGCTTGCCGTCCACCGACGCCAGGCGCCAGCGATAGGCCTCGTAGCCGAGCATGCGATTGGCAATGCGGAGCGGTTCGATGGCCGTCGCAAAGGCGATCATCGAAAAGTTCGGCACGAGGAAAAAAACAAAAGACCGCTTGTTGAGGCCCGTCTGGTTCATGATGTCTCTAGGTTCCCGTTTTTTACTACGAGGCCATGTCGCACCTGAAGTAGAGTCTTCAAATTACAGGCGTGGTCTCTTAAGCTTTTTTACAGATAGAACCATAGAATTATTCTAAAGGGAAGGGTGTCTGCCTGTGTCGCAAAAGCGCAGGCAGGGCGCATGGGAAAGGGAGCAGACGTGGCCCGGCCTGCTCCCTTACACTTGTATTCTCATGATTTATTGACGTGTGTGATTGAGGTCGCTGGACCCGCCAACCTGACGTTCATAGAGGTCCGGCCAGCCAATATCGAAACGGATATTTTCCGGCAGGCTGTCCAGCGCGGCTTCCGTCGCCCGCAGACGCCGCTGCCGGACAATGGTGTTGCGCGAGGCTTCTGCGATTGATGCCACGGTTCCGGCCGTGCGGCTTACGGCGGCGAACAGACGTTCGCTCAAGCTGGCCCGATGTTCGATGTAATGGTCATTGCAGGCACTCATTTTGTTGCTCCTTTTGCTTCAGGTGGCCGTTTTCTGCGGCCTGCCCGTTCTGTGATCTTGACTATCTGCGCAAGTTGATGTTCAATCAAACGAAATTACAGAACACTATGGTTCAGAAAAATTGATGAAGGAGACGCCGCAATGTCAGCACCGATGCAGCATCCCATACCGATCCTCGATCTCGATGTGTTGCGTACCTTTGCCATGATTGCCGAAACCGGCAGCTTTTCCAGCGCGGCCAATGCGGTGTTCCGCACGCCCTCGGCGGTGTCCATGCAGATCAAGAAGCTGGAAGAGACGCTGGGTCATGTCCTGCTTGAGCGCGATGCGCGGTCGGTCAAACTGACGCCAAGCGGTGAACTTTTGCTGGGCTACGCCCGCCGCATGCTGGCACTCAACCGCGAAACCGTGGCAAAATTCATTACCCCGACGGTATCGGGCGTTGTCCGCCTCGGTGCGCCCGACGATATCGGCGAAAAGGTGCTGCCCTTTGTGCTCAAGCGCTTTGCCGAATCGCACCCGGATGTCACTGTCGATGTGGTCATCGACCAGAGCAACAGCCTGCGCAAGCGGCTCGATGAGCAGAGGCTCGATGTGACGCTGGTCAATGTCAACGAAACGTTGGCAAAGCTGGATGAGGTCGAAGTGCTGATGACCGAGGACATCATCTGGGCCGGGGCGAAATGTGGTACGGCGCATGAGCGCAATCCCTTGCCCCTGTCCATGTGGGAAGAAGGCTGCATCTGGCGTGCCAATGCCATCAGCGCGCTGGAAAGCGCGGGCAGGGACTATCGCGTCGCCTATATGAGCGCCCATACGATGGGGCAGCGCGCTGCCATCGTGGCTGATCTTGCCGTGGCACCGTTTTCAAAATTCCTGCTCGAGGACAATATGGTCGAGCTTGGCGCAGAACATGGCCTGCCGCCGCTGGGCGAATCGAAACTCGGCATGCTGGTGGCCAAGAATGCCGGCGCACATGTCAAAGCCGTCGCGCAGCATCTCCGGGTGTATTTTGAGGGTTATGAGCGGACGGGCAAGCTTTAAGGCGGTGATATTTTCACCCCCCTCTGCCCTGCCGGGCATCTCCCCCACAAGGGGGGAGATGGGGGGAAGCCCAGAGGGGGGTGTCAATTCATCCCAACACCTCAACGCGTCAGGCAAAATGCTTTCAACGCCCTGACCAGCTCAACGCTGGTGCGTTTTTGCGTGGCGGTTTCGAATCCGAGCCGCTGCGCGGCGGCGCTGACTGGTTCTGCCGGGACAGCGCAGGACGAATGGATTTCCCGGAACGGAATGCGCTGCAGGAGTGCGTCCGCATTGCCGATATTCACGCCTGAGCCGGGCATGATCCTGATGCGCCCGGCGGCGAAAGCGAAGGTCGTTTCCAGATCGCCGATTCCCTGCGCCGAGGTCGGCATGCGGCCGGAAGTGAGAATGCGTTCAAAACCCAGTCCGACAGCGGTTTCAACGGCTTCGCCAAGGTCCGGCACAAGATCGAAGGCCCGGTGCAGCGTCACGCCCAGCCCGTCGCAATTGCGCATGAGGCGTTCCAGCGTGGCATGGTCGAGGCTGCCATTGGCGTGGTTCGCGCCGAGAACGACGCCCGCAAGGCCCGCACTGCGGATCATGTCGATTTCCCGCAGCATGGCATCGATATCGGCTTCACCGAAAACGAAATTGCCGGGGCGCGGGCGGATCATCGCATAGATCGGAATGGGTGAGGCAATCGCCTGGCCGATCAAGCCCGGCGTCGGCGTCAATCCGCCGAGTTCCAGTGCCGAGCACAATTCCACCCGGTCGGCGCCGCCTGTTATGGCAGCAGCAAGGCCGTTGGAATCATCGACGCAGACTTCCAGGAGAATGCCGCTCATCGTGTTTCGCCCATCAATCCGAGAACGCCGGCACCGATCAGGCCGGGTTCGATTTTCAATTCTCCGGGGATGACCAGCGGCTTGCCGGTCTTCCACAGGATGCGGTCACGCACCGCCCGGTCCAGCCGCTCGATCAGCGGAACGGCATTGGCGAGGCCGCCGCCGACGGGTACAACCGATGCGCCGAGAACATTGAGCGTCATGGCCAGAGGGCCGCTGACAATGTCGATATAGCAGTCGATGGTACGCTCCGCCGCCGCGTCGCCCCTGTTCCAGGCAGCGATGATTTCGGTGCTCGGCAGGTCGACACCGTGGATATGGGCATGCAGCCGCTCCATGCCGCGCGCCGCGCCCACCGCATCGACACAGCCCACCTGACCGCAGCCGCAGGCATAGCGCGGAATGGCAATCGGCGGATTGCCGGCCCAGGTCGCGGAAATCGGCCCATGGCCCCATTCCCCGGCAAAGCCGCCAGCGCCTTCATGGATTTTGCCGTTGATGACAAGGCCGCCGCCAACCCCGGTACCGAGAATGATGCCGAACACCACGCGGTGGCCGCGTCCCGCGCCGACAACGGCTTCCGACAGGGCAAAGCAGTCGGCATCATTGGCGACAAGCACCGGACGGCCGAGTTTCTCGCTGAGGTCCTTTACCAGCGGACGGTTATGGATGCAGGGAATATTGGCGCAGGTGATCCTGCCGCTGTCGGCGTCGACCACCCCGGCGATGGAAATCGAGATCAGCGATTTCGGATCGGCGCCGCCATCCGCCGCTATTTTTTCGATGGCACCGGCAAAGGCGTCGAAATCATGCAGGGGCGTCGGCACTTTGGGTAGGGGCCGTATGTCTTCGGGCGCATAGGCCATTGCACCCTTGATGGCCGAGCCACCGATGTCAAAGCAGGCAATCATGGGAAAACAGGTCCGGAATCAATCATGGTGGATGTTGATAGCGGAATTTCCCCGCATGGCAAACTCAAGTGAATGGATTTATTCACGCGACCTGCGTGCAGCCCTGTCCTCGCGCGAGCGGCGGCGCGGCGTGGCATCGCCCGCCTGACCATCCTCACCGACATTCTTGCGCGGCGGCAGGGTGACGGCCAGCGACAGCTTGGGGAAGGGGTCGATCTTGTTGGGCATGGCCATGGCATAGACGAAATGCTCCTGGAATTTTGGCTCCAGCGCCGTCTCGATCTTTTCGATGCGGGTGACGGTGTCTTCGATCTCGCGGCGGTAGTCGCGGTTGAGCAGCGCCATGCGCGCGCCTGTGCCCGCCGCATTGCCGACAGCCTTCACCTTGTCGAGGTCGCAATCGGGAATGAGCCCGAGCACCATGGCATATTTCGGATCGATGAAGGAGCCGAAGGCCCCGGCAAAGCGGATCTGGTCGACATGGTCGATGCCCTGCTTGTCCATCAGCAGCTTGACGCCGGCATAGAGCGCGGCCTTGGCGAGCTGGATCGCCCGCACGTCGTTCTGCGTGATGATGATCGTCGGCGACCCCTCGTGCAGCAGATAGGAGAAGGTACGGCCCGTTGGGCGGATGCGCGGTGATTTGGCGGCAAGGCTGCCATCCACCACGCCATCTTCGGAAATGATGCCGGAAAGGTACATTTCCGCGACGACTTCGATGATGGCCGAGCCGCAAATTCCAGTAATGCCACTCGCCTGTACCGCTTCGGCAAAGCCGGGTTCATCCGACCATTGTTCCGTACCGATGACGCGGAAACGCGGCTCCAGCGTCAGGGGATCGATGCGCACGCGCTCGATGGCGCCGGGCGCAGCGCGCTGGCCGCCGGATATTTCGGCGCCTTCGAAAGCGGGGCCGGTCGGAGAGGAGGCTGCAACGGTGCGCTGGCGGTTGCCGAGCACGATTTCGGCATTGGTGCCGACATCGACGAGCAGCATCATCTCGTCCTGCCGGTGCGGGCCTTCCGCGAGCGTCGCCGCAGCGGCGTCGGCACCGACATGGCCGGCGATGCAGGGCAGCATGTAGACCCGCGAGCCGGGGTTCATGGCAAGGCCAATTTCACTGGCTTTCAGATGCACCGCGCCGGACACGGCAAGCGCAAAGGGCGCGCCGCCCAGTTCGGTGGGGTCAATACCGAGGAACAGGTGGTGCATGATCGGATTGCCGACAAAGACCGCATCGAGAATGTCTTCGCGCGCAACATTCCCCTCGGCGCAGACCCTGCCGATCAGATCATTGATGGCTTCGCGCACCGCATTGGTCATGCCTTCGCGGCCGTCCGGGTTCATCATCACGTAGGAGACGCGGCTCATCAGGTCTTCGCCGAAGCGGATCTGCGGGTTGGACGTTCCGGCCGAGGCAATGGTGCGCACCGACAACAGGGACGACAGGTGCATGGCAATGGTGGTGGAGCCGATGTCGCAGGCGATGCCATAGGCTTCGTTCTTCAGGCCCGGCCACAGGCCGATCATCACCGGTCGCGATGTTTCCTCGTCGTGGTGGATGGCGGCGGTAACCGACCATTCGCCCTTGCGCAGGATCTTTTGGATCTGCGGCAGCAGATAGGTATCCACGTCGAGATTGCGGATGCCCCATTCCTTTTCCAGCGCGGCTTTCAGGCGATCGAGATCGCCAAGCGGCTTGTGCATGTCGGGCTCTTCCACCTCGACATAGCACATGTGCACGGCGGGATTGCGCTCGATGACGCGCGTATCGGCATCCTTGCGCACGACCTGCGCATTGACCTGCACGTCCTGCGGCACGTCGACAACGAGATCGCCGAGAATGGTGGCCGAGCAGGAAAGGCGGCGCCCGTCCTTCAGGTCACGCTTTTCGGCATAGCGCTTTTCCTTCGGGCCGAATTCGGAGATGTGGTCGTTGGAGGAGGTGATGCCGTGCTTGGCAAAACGGCCTTCCTGCACGTCGATCTGGCAGCGCCCGCAGATGCCGCGCCCGCCGCACACGCTTTCCACATAGACACCCAGGGTCCGCGCTGCTTCCAGCACGGTCGTGCCGACCGGAAAATGCCCGCGCTTGCCCGACGGCATGAACAGGACAAGTGCGTCCTTTGCCGATGCTTCAGTGTCTTTCACGGGTGCGTCCACGATCAATGCTCCAAGACTTCAAGGCGAGGGGCATTTACGCCCACCGCCTTTCTATGCCGAGCCGTTGGCCCGGTGCAAACAGTCAGCCTGCGGCGCCGCGCCGCGCTTCACGGCCACCACGCCGCCGTGCGCCGCCATTGGCGTCGGCAGGCACCGAAACAGCAGGCGCTGCCCCGGCCGCGGCCGGCTGGTGGTCGCGATACTTCTTGATCCAGTAGGTGCAGTTGGCGTCGGTGCCGTTGAGGACGTTGGCGGCGTGAACCGCTTCCATTTCCTGCGGACGGCAGGGATTCATGATCGCCGATGTCATGCCAGCGCCGATCACCATGGGAATGAACCCGGCATTGATGCCGTGGCGATGCGGCAGGCCGAACGAGATGTTGGACAGGCCGCAGGTGGTGTTGACCTTCAGTTCCTCGCGCAGACGGCGCAGCAATGCAAAAACCTGGCGGCCCGCATCGCCGAGAGCGCCGATGGGCATGACCAGCGGATCGACAACGATGTCATGCGCCGGAATACCGAAATCGGCGGCGCGCTGCACGATCTTCTTGGCAACGGCGAAACGCACGTCCGGGTCCATGGAAATACCGGTCTCGTCGTTCGAGATGGCGACGACGGGAACGTTGTATTTCTTGATCAGCGGCAGGATGGCTTCCAGCTTTTCCTCTTCGCCGGTGACGGAATTGACCAGCGGGCGGCCCTTGGCAACCTTCAGTGCGGCTTCAATGGCGGCGGTCACTGAACTGTCGATGGACAGGGGGACGTCGACGAGATTCTGCACCATCTCGAGTGTCTTGACGAGAAGCCCCGGTTCCGTGGCATTCGGGTCGACGGAGGTGACGCCCGCATTGACGTCAAGCATGGTTGCACCAGCGGCAACCTGTTCCAGTGCGTCCTTGATGACCGTATCAAAAATGCCGGCAGCCATCTCGGCCGCGAGTTTCTTGCGGCCGGTCGGATTGATGCGCTCGCCGATCACGCAGAAAGGCTGGTCAAATCCGATGATGATTTCTCTGGTCGCCGAGGCAACGATGGTGCGGGTCATTCAGGAAATCCTTAGTTGGATGCTGCGGATGCGTATTGGGCCGATGCGACATTCCAGGAGCCGCGATCGACCAGCCATTCGGAGGACTTCTTCAGGCCGCCGAACGGGAAAATGTGGATCTGCTTGATGGCAGAGGCCGGGCTGTTGATGACATGCTGCTCGATCGGGCCAACCACGCCTTCCGGCGAATGGCTGGTTGCAAGCGCTGTCAGCGACAGGGCATTCTTCTTCAGGAAGCTGATCGAGTTGCCGACGCCGCACATGGCGGCATATTTGATCAGCGTGGTGATCTTGGCGGGACCGGCAACGCCGAGATGCACCGGCAGATCAACGCCATGTTCGCGCAGGGATTCGGCATAGCGGATGAAACGCTCGGCGTCGAAACCGAACTGCGTGACCACGCGCAGGCGGGCGCCGGTGCGCTCGCCGAAATTCTTCTTCAGGCGCAGGGCTTCCAGCGCCACGGCCTCGGAAAACTCCGGGCTGCCTTCGGGATGGCCGGCAACGCCCATCTCGGTGATGCCGTATTTGTCGAAAAAGCCGGTTTCCAGCACTTCCATGGTGGAGGAGAACTCGCCGGCCTGCCGTTCGAGGCCGCCGCCGATGACCAGCACGTCGGTCACCCCTGCTTCTTCAGCGGCGCGGCGGATGCGGGTTTCCAGGGCTGCCCGTGTTCCAAGGCGGCGGGAGGCGAAATGCGGTACGGGCTTGTAGCCGAGATCATGAATGCGCTTGGCGGCAGCGGTGAGCGTGTCCACGCCATCGGTGCCCATGTCGGTGATGTAAACACGCGTCCCTTCCGGAAACAGACCCGGCAGGTCCTGTGAGTCAATCGCCTGGCGCGCGGCCACTTCGATGGATGCTGCGATCTTTGTCATTGGCTTTGCTTTCAATTCATGAATTGTCATGTCCGCCTGCCTTTACCAGCGCTACAAGGCGCTCCCGATGATATTCGCTGTCGATACGGGCGAGGGCTGCATCAGCCTCCGCGTCCAGATCGTCACTCACCGGCACCGGTGTTCCCCGGCGCCATTCTGCCAGATAGGCGTCCGAATCCTTGGCGCCTATGCGCATCGCACACATGTCGATGGCCTCAGTAAATCGAAGAGGAAGTTCACGTTTTGCGGCCTGGCGTCCCTTTTTGACGGTCACCTGAGCAGGAATGTCCCGCCAATAAACGACAATGAGATCGGCCATGCACTTTATCCTCCAACGAGGACCGTTTTGCCGGAAAATCAGGGGTTAAGCTTGCTATCTCACGACGTGCGCGCCCTCAAATGCGACGTGCACCATTGTTGCTTTTGCGACAGGGATTTTAGCGGGATATCTGTATTCAACCCCAGCCCCCATGGATGGCCGGGGTGACATTGCGATCACGCGGCCTTCAGCGCTTGAATTCCATGACGTTGAGCAGGGATTCGTAATAGGGTGCCGGGAATTCGATGCGGAAGGCGTTCTTGCCGGTGCGGTAGGCATAGCCCGCTTCGTCGGTTTTCGGACCTGCGCCGTATTTCACCGGTTTCTGATCCGCGACATAGCCGGTGCCGAGATAGGTCAGGCGCGTGTCGCTTTCGGTGTAGAACCGGCCCTTGGTGCGCTGCGAGCCCGTCACCTTTTCCAGCGCCCAGCCCGAGCCGTCGTCGGTGACCCTGCACTTGAACCAGCCATAGACAACGAGTGCCGGGGCCATGCCGCCAAGCTTGATTGTCCGGCACTGCCAGTTGCCGGTCATGTCGAAATCCTGGCTGAACGGCAGGCCGGGCCGCTTCAAGAGGTCATCGACCAGACGCACATCCGCCGCAGTCCCGCTCGCCCTGGCCTGCGTCAGGGCCTTGGCCTTTGTCTGCTCGTATTGTTCGAGACGCTTGCTGTCAGATGCGGTGATGATCCTGGTGATTGCGCCATCCGCATGGGCGGCAGTCAGCATGCTCAGGCCGATCATGACGGCAAAAAGGCTTCGAGACACCATGGAACTGTCCTTTGTATTCGATTCCGTTGGAGGCAACATGCCGATTTGGGGACAGAAAGGAAAGCGTCAAGGCGCGGCGGGTGCCGCCGCCCGTGTCAGGGCGGGGACCAGATCGCCATAGGCGGTAAAGCGCCGCTCATAGGCAAGGCCGAGAAATTCCGCCGCCCGTTCCGCATTGGCATTGAGTTTGGGGTCGTCGGTCTGGGCGAGGTAGATCATCTTGGTGTAATTGCCGAAATACATGTCGCGCAGTTCCGGATGCCGGTCGAGGCCAAGCGGCTTGACCATGAAGGCCTGGAAATGCCGGGCAAGGAAGTCGGTCATGAAAAACGACGTCATGTCGTCCTCCCATCGGGAGGCAAAGGCGTCGTTGCCGACATAGAACGAGAAGCAATGCGGCCCCTCGATTCGCTCTACGCCATGCTTCGCGCAGACCTGATCGAGCAGGCCGCCGGTGCCGCAATCAGCATAGCCGACGAAGATACGCTTGATGCCTTCAGCCTTGGCCCGTACAATGGCCCGGTCAACCGATGGGGCGATTTTCTGGGGGTAATGGTGATAAACGGCGGGCAGGCATTTCAGTTCGATATGATCGAGGCCGAATTGCTCGCGGATGGCCAGTATTTCGCGGGCAATCATGCCACAGGCGATCACCCGGACCTTTTCCGGCGTATTATTCGAGTTCCGGCTCATATTCATGGAACTGATTTCGCTCCATCGCGTTATGCGAACGTTGATTAAATTCTATCAGAACGGGAGACCCTGTCCATGAAACTATCACGCGTTGTACCAATTGCCGCTGTTCTTGCTGTCGTCGCTCTTGCCGGCTGCGCCAACACCATCCGCGGCATGGGTGCAGATACAGCCAATACCGTGAATGCGACCCAGTCCGCTGGTCACAGGGTTGTAAAAGCTGCCAACTGATCCCCAGGTCTGAGAAGGCCGATTTCAGCAAACCCATATTATGTTTGAAAAACGGCCGCATTTGGATGCGGCCGTTTTGTTCCGGTTCAGGCGCCGGACATCTGATTGTGCTTGCGCTTCATGTAGTCCTTGGCGGTTTCCACCGCGACGGCCGCATCGCGGCAATAGGCATCGGCACCGACAGCCTTGCCGAATTCCTCGTTGAGCGGAGCACCGCCGACCAGCACGACGTAATCGTCGCGAATGCCCTTTTCCTTCATCGTGTCGATGACGACCTTCATGTAGGGCATCGTCGTCGTCAGCAGGGCGGACATGCCGAGAATGTCGGGCTTGTGCTCTTCGATGGCGGCGAGATAGTTCTCGACCGGGTTGTTGATGCCAAGGTCAATGACATCGAAGCCTGCGCCTTCCATCATCATGCCGACGAGATTCTTGCCGATGTCGTGAATGTCGCCCTTCACCGTGCCGATGACAAGTTTGCCCTGTTTCGGCGCGCCGGTGGCGGCAAGGAGAGGGCGCAGGATGAACATGCCGGCTTTCATCGCATTGGCCGACAACAGGACTTCCGGCACGAAGAGGATGCCGTCGCGGAAATCCTCGCCGACGATGCGCATGCCTTCGACGAGCGCTTCGGTCAAAACCCTGTAGGGGACCCAGCCGCGCTCGAGCAGGATATTGGTGCCTTCCTCGATTTCTTCCTTCAATCCGTCGTACAGATCGTCGTGCATTTGTTCGACGAGTTCGTCGTCCGAAAGCTCCGAAAGAATGATTTCATCGTCGGCCATGGGTGTTCTTCCTCTCAAGCGTTATGCACAGCTTTGTACCGGTACTGGCATTCCCTTAACATATCGGGCAAGTTGCTGAAAACGCATTGCTTAAATGCGACCTCGTAAATGACGAAAACGACTGTCTGTTTGTCTTCCATGCGCCATTGTTTGACGCACACGGGAACGCCCCGATATGTGTCGCGGGTAGGATTTGGGTGTTGAGGTCATGACCGAAGAACCAATCCGCGCATCAAGCGCCTGGAGAGAGAAAATGAATCAGGAAACGCCAGCCGACGCACCCGTGGACACTGCAGAAAGCGGCGGACGCCGCGGGCGCGGTGCCGGTGCAGGCGCTGCTGCACGCCGTGCCGCCCGTTCCGGCGGCGGCCCGGGCAAGTCGCTCACCTTTATCACGCGCAAGATTCGCGAATATGAAGTGCTGGATGAGGAAGGGCTGGCGCTGATCGAAGCCAATGCGGATACCGTGCTTGAAGAGATCGGCATCGAGTTCCGCGACGATGCGGAAGCCCTGCAGCTCTGGCGCGAAGCCGGTGCCGATGTCAAAGGCGAGCGGGTGCATTTCCCCAAGGGGCTTCCCCGGTCGCTTTTGAAAACCGCGCCTTCGGTCTACACGCAGTATGCGCGCAATCCCGAACGGTCCGTGCAGATCGGCGGCAAGGCCACGGTGTTCGCGCCGGTCTACGGCCCGCCCTTCGTGCGCGACCTTGAAGGCAACCGCCGCTACGCGACCATCGAGGACTTCAACAATTTCGTGAAGCTCGCCTATATGGCGCCGTCGATCCACCATTCCGGCGGAACCGTGTGCGAGCCGGTCGATGTGCCCGTCAACAAGCGCCATCTCGACATGATCTATGCGCACATCAAATATTCCGACAAGCCGTTCATGGGCTCGGTCACCGCGCCCGAGCGCGCGGAAGACACGATTGCCATGTGCAAGCTGGTGTTCGGCGAGGACTATCTCGACCAGAACACTGTTTTGACCAGCCTGATCAATGCCAATTCGCCCATGGTCTTCGACGAGACGATGGTCGGCGCGCTGAAGGTCTATGCCCGCAACAATCAGGCCTGCATTGTTACGCCGTTCATTCTCGCCGGTGCCATGAGCCCGGTGACGGTGGCCGGCACGCTGACGCAGGTTCTGGCGGAAGTGCTGGCCGGTGCGTCCTTCACCCAGCTCATCCGCCCCGGCGCTCCGGTGATTTTCGGCACCTTTGCCTCGTCGATCTCGATGCAGTCGGGCGCGCCGACATTCGGCACGCCGGAACCCTCGCTCGTCTCCTACGGCGCGGCACAGCTGGCACGGCGTCTCGGACTGCCGTTCCGCACCGGCGGTTCGCTCTGCGCTTCGAAGGTTTCCGATGCGCAGGCAGCCTATGAAAGCGCCAATACGCTGAATTCGACACTGCTGGCCGGAACGAACTTCGTGCTGCATTCGGCCGGCTGGCTCGAAGGCGGTCTCGTGTCCTCCTATGAAAAGTTCATGATGGATATCGACCAGCTCGGCATGGCGCAGAAATTCGCCGAAGGCATCGATCTCTCGGAGAACGGCCAGGCCATGGACGCGATCCGCCAGGTGGGCCCGGGCAGCCATTATCTCGGCTGCGACCACACGCAGGCGAATTTCCAGACGGCGTTCTACCGCTCGAACATTGCCGACAACAATTCCTACGAGCAATGGCTGGCCGAAGGCGAAAAACGTGCAGACCAGCGCGGCAACGAGCTGGCACGGCGCTGGCTTGAAAGCTACGAGGCGCCTTATCTCGATCCGGCCATCGACGAATCGCTGAAGGAATTCATCGCCAAGAAGAAGGCGTCGATGCCCGACGCATTCACCTGAAAGAAGCCCGAGGACGGCCGGGCTAAAGTGGCCAATCTGATCCATCAGGAAGTCTGGGCCTCTGCTGTCAAAGGTCCGGGCCCCGGATGATCTTTGCCGATCCGTTCCTTGACCAGATCACCGCCGCGCTGGAACCGCATGGTCTCGTTCCGCGCGGCGGTTTCGTGTTTGGACCCGATGAGGCCGCGCCCGGCCTGCACCACGGCGCTGCAGCGCGTAGTGTGGTTCTCGTCGGCCATTTCGGATCGACCATCTGGCCGCATTTTACACGATGGCGGCAGTTGCACAGCGACCAGCCCAATCCGCTGGATGCATGGTCCAAGGCGGTGCTGACGCATGTTGCGGTCGAACTGGACGGGCAGGCGGTGTTTCCGTCGGACAGGCCCTATCTGCCCTTCCAGCAATGGGCGAAGCGGGCGGAAGGCCTGTCTGCCTCGCCGCTGGGGCTGCTGATTCATCCCGAATATGGGCTCTGGCAGGCGTTTCGCGGTGCGCTGCTGTTTGACAGGGCGATGGGTTTTCCCGCTGTCCCGTTGAACAACCATCCCTGCGATACCTGCATCGAAAAGCCCTGCCTGCACGCCTGTCCGGTCGATGCTTTCGACGGTGTGGGCTTCACTGTGGGCCGCTGCCGCAGCCATCTGGCAGTGCCGGAAGGCGCGCTTTGCATGGATGGCGGCTGTCTTGCCCGGCTGGCCTGTCCCGTGGGCCGTGAACACGCCTATACGGCGGACCAGCAGCGCTTTCACATGGCGGCGTTTGCCGCGGCCTGACGTCAGCCAAGAAATATTTTGATTGATTGCATTTTTTCACCCAAGGATTGACGCCGTCGCATCGTCAAAGCTGCGATGAACAGGGTGACAGGCATTTTGGATATTTCCGGTTTGACGGATGACACGGCGGATAGTTCAACCCTTGTGGCGCAGGCGCGGGCAGGGAACCGCAGCGCATTCGGGCTCCTGATCGAGCAGAACTATGACTTCATCCACCGCATCGCCTGGCGCTGGTCGGGCAACCGCAACGATGCGGAGGATATCGCGCAGGATGTCTGCATCAAGCTCGGCAGCGCCATCCGGCAATGGCGCGGCGAAGGGCTGCTGCGCACCTGGCTCTACCGGATGACGCTGAATGCCGCGCGTGATCACCTGCGCCGCCATGTGCGTGAAAAGCGCAAGGCCGAGGCCTATCACCGCGAACTGCTGAGTGACGCTCCACCTCCCGATGCCGGGGATGATGACGTCACCGCTCTGTGGGCGGCGGTCAAGACATTGCCTGATAAGACCGCGGATGCCGTCCTGCTGGTCTATGGGGAGGGCTTGAATCATGCGCACGCAGCCGAAGTGCTCGATTGCGCCGAAGCCACGGTTTCGTGGCACATCCACGATGCCAAGAAACGGCTGAAGCGCATCCTGCGCGCGCCGGAGGGCCTTTGACATGACCGACGATCAGGACCTGAACCAGCTCGGCCGCATGACGCCGCCACCGCCTGCCGATGCAGCCAGGCGCGCCGCCCTGCAGGCGGCCATGCGGGCGTTCGACGATGCCGATGCAAAAAAAACCGCAGTGCAGACCCAAGGAAGCGGATTCGTCCGGCGTCTCAGTTCCATCGCAACCCAATTGTGGAGTGAAACGATGGAAAAGAAATTGCTGCTGACGACATCGGCCCTCGGCGGCCTGCTGATCCTGCCTGTCGCGGGTTATATCTCCTGGAACATAATGCACGATCCGCGCATGCTGGCGGGGGATCAGCAGGCTCCCGTCACCATAGAGGCGCAGCCGCCGCAGGTCGACGAGCCGAAACCCGTGCAGCCGCAACCCCTGCCAACGGTCGAACCGGCGGCACCGCGCCAGCCAGCCGTCAAGCAGGCACCGCTTGCCAGGCAGATCGAGGCACTCAGCAGTTCGAAAACCGTCGGGCAGGCAAGTCCGGCCGCCGAAAAGCCGGTAGCGATGGCTCCCATGCCCGCGCCCGCCGTGGACATGGCGCGAGACAGCATTGCCCCGCAGCAACCCTCTGGCGACCGGGTCCAGCGGTTCGACACCAATCCGGTCAAGCGCGTGGCCGATGATCCGGTGTCGACATTCTCGATCGATGTGGACACGGCATCCTACGCCATGGTGCGCCGCGCGCTGAAGGACGGTGCCTTGCCCGATCCCGACAGCGTGCGCGTCGAGGAGATGATCAATTATTTCCCCTATGACTGGAAAGGGCCGCAGAGCCGCGAGACGCCGTTCAACACCACGATCACCGTGACGCCGACCCCGTGGAACCAGAACACCAAGCTGATGCATATCGGCATCAAGGGCTATGACGTCGTCCCGGCGGAAAAGCCGCGCGCCAATCTGGTGTTCCTGATCGATGTCTCGGGATCGATGGATGAGCCGGACAAGCTGCCGCTGCTGAAATCCGCCTTCCACATGCTGGTGGGCAAGCTCGATCCCAAGGACAAGGTGTCCATCGTCACCTATGCGGGCAATGCCGGGACCGTGCTGGAACCGACGGAGGTAAAGGACAAGGCAAAAATCTTTGATGCATTGAACCGTCTGGAGGCGGGCGGATCGACGGCGGGCGAAGCGGGTATCAAGGAGGCCTATCGCCTCGCCAAGGCCAATTTCGTCAAGGATGGCGTCAACCGCGTGATGCTGGCAACCGATGGCGATTTCAACGTCGGCCAGTCCAGCGACGATGAGCTGAAGACACTGATCGAGGATGAGCGCAAATCCGGGGTGTTCCTGTCGGTCTTCGGGTTCGGCGAGGGCAATTACAATGACCAGATGATGCAGGTCCTGGCGCAGAACGGCAACGGCACCGCCGCCTATATCGATACGCTGGCCGAAGCGGAGAAGACGCTGGTGCAGGAAGCAACCTCGACGCTGTTTCCGATTGCCAAGGATGTGAAAATCCAGGTCGAGTTCAATCCGGCTACCGTCGCGGAATACCGGCTGATCGGTTACGAAACCCGTGCCCTCAAGCGCGAGGATTTCAACAATGACCGCATCGATGCCGGTGAAATCGGCTCGGGGCATACGGTGACGGCCATTTACGAGATCACGCCGAAGAACAGTCCGGCGGTGCTGACCGACGACCTGCGCTACGCCAAGCCGAATGCAGCGGCTGCCGATGCCAAGACAGGGTCTGATGAATATGCGTTCTTCAAGATCCGCTACAAGCTGCCGAACGGGGATGTGAGCAAGCTGATCACGACGCCCGTGACCAAGGCCAATGAGGTTTCGGCAGCCGAATCGAACGATGTGCGGTTCTCCACGGCCGTTGCCGCCTTCGGTCAGAAGCTGCGCGGGACGGATAGCCTGGCGACCTACAGCTATGCCGATATTGCCAGGCTCGGCGCGGGGTCACGCGGCGACGACGCCTTCGGCTATCGCAGCGAGTTCCTGTCGCTGGTGCGGTTGGCCGATGCGCTGGAAGCTAAGAAATAGGTTTGTTGCATTGCCAAAAAGCAAATGGCCGGGATTTCCCGGCCATTTTTGTCATGTGTCTTGGGAGAGTTGCACAATCACCGTGCGTGGTTCGACAAGCTCACCATGAGGGAAGTGGTTTGATTGCAGCCCACAAGCTCCCTCATGGTGAGCTTGTCGAACCACGCACGACCACACGGCCTCAAATGGCCCGATTTCAGCCCCGGCGGCCGCGGCGCTCGCGCTTGGGCAGGTCATCGGCATGGGCGGAAAGCTTGTTGCGCATCGGCCCGATGGTTTCGATGATGGTCTCTACCGTCGGCCGGGTGCCGCTGACATGGCTGTCGAGCGCCTTGCGCATGGCAGCCAGATGCACGAACGAGGTGCCGCAGCAGCCGCCGATGATTTTTGCGCCGCCGTCAATTGCCATATGCGCATAATTGGCCATGAGCTCCGGCGTGCCGGAATAGAAAATCTCCGCGCCGCGGAATTCCGGAATGCCGCAGTTGCCCTTGATGACGATGGTGGCCTGCGGATCGGCCTCCGACATGTCGAGCAGCGACGCAAGAATATCCGAGGCGCCGACACCGCAATTGGCGCCGACGGCGACAGGGCGCGCGGCAAGTCCATCGACGACGGCGTGAATATCCTTCGGCGGCAGGCCCATCATGGTCTTCCCCGCCGTATCGAACGAGCCGGTATAGACATAGGGCAGGCCGACCTTGACGGCCGCTTCTGCAGCGGCCCGGATTTCACCGGGTGCCGACATGGTTTCGATCCAGGCCACATCGACGCCGCCGGCCTTCAGGCCTTCCAGCTGTTCGGTGAAGGCGGCAACGGCGTCCTCTTCGGTCAGTGCGCCAAGCGGCACCAGCAGTTCGCCCGTCGGTCCGACCGATCCGGCGACAATCACCTTGCGCCCGGCCTTGTCGGCGACGGCGCGCGCGAGTTCGGCGGCCTTCTTGTTCAGCTCGAAAACCCGGTCCTGCGCGTGATGCAGTTTCAGGCGATGCCGCGTGCCGCCGAAGGAATTGGTGAGGATGATGTCAGCCCCGGCATCGACAAAGCCCTGATGCAGGGCAAGAATCTTTTCCGGCTGGGCTTCATTCCACAGTTCCGGGGCTTCTCCAGCCTCAAGACCCGATGCGAACAGGTTCGTGCCCGTCGCGCCATCAGCCAAAAGGACACCTTTTTCAGCAAGAAGTTCGGCAAGCGGATTGGCTGTGGTCATGGCGCGTTCCTATGGTGCTATTTAGATAACGATATAAGGAAGTCTTTATATGTGGTCAATCTTCATTTGCGACAAGTGCTGCCGCATCATTCGGCCTTGAGCGTGGAAATATAGGCGGCGACCTCGTGCGCGTTGATCTTTGCCACACGGATCAGCCCGTCGAAATGCCGCTGCATGGTTAAGACAGCTTCCGTGGTGTTGAGGACAAGATACATCTCGCCGACGAAGATCGCGGCGCGGTAGGGGCCGAAGACCGTGTAGGGCACGGAGAAGCGCTCGCGCCCGTCGAACAGATAGAGCCGGAAGGACGGGTAGAGCTCGTCGATCAGGACGCTCATCTGCTGCAGCTGTTCTTCCCGGATATCGCGGGACAGGTCGCCCCAGATGCCGCCGCCCTTGGCGAAATCGCGCAGGGTCTGGTAGGGCATGCACACTTCCATGTCCGTGCCGGGCTGGCGGTTGTAGTCCAGCCGGAACGCGGTTTCGGCGATCTGGGTGACGGGGTCGCGGTGCACCAGCGATGTCTCGTAGGCGATCACCGCCTGAGTGCGCAGGAGGTCGGGAATGCGGGCCGGGACATAGCGGATCTTGCTGCCCGAGGCTTCCGCATGCCAGCGCACCAGCAGCGTCCGCTCAAAGCCGTCGACACCCTCCTCGATCTCCATGCTGGCGCGCAATTCGCCGATGATGCCCTCGTCCTGGCTGAGGCCCAGCAGCCAGTCCAGCGACACGGCATAACGTTCGGCAATGTTGAGCAGCGTTTCCACGCGCGGCAGGCGGGTGGACTGGCCGGACAGGAGCTGGGAGAGGGCGGAGCGGTCGATGCCGACCGCCGCCGCAAAGGATGACTGGTTGTCGCCGCTGCGGTTGAGCAGGCTCCTGATCCGCTCCTGAAACAGGCGTGACAGATCGCGTTTGTCCATTTTCCCGCTCCTTTGTTTACTGAGTACAACAAATGCAAGATTTGGTGCGCAAAATCAACGGTTTCTCACAATAATATCATTGCTGACAGTTTTGGACAGTGAGACCATGAAAGTCATGGAATCAGAAGCACATACAGCAGAACCAACTGACAAAACCAGCCGGGAACGCAAACACCCCGGCATCGAATGGCCAACCATTGGCTTGATGCTCGTCTGCTACGGACTGTGGTTCGCAGCCGGAGCATACCTCTATCCCACCATGCCGTTCGCGGCCCTGGCGCTGATGGCGGTGGCGGTGGCGTTTCACTCCTCGCTGCAGCACGAAGCCCTGCACGGACATCCCACACGCAGCGGCTGGCTGAACGAGCTTCTCGTCTCCCTGCCGCTCGGCCTGTTCTATCCCTATCGCCGCTACAAGCATCTGCACCTGAAGCACCATGCGGATGAACGGCTGACCGATCCCTATGACGATCCGGAGAGCTATTACCGGGCGCTGGGCGACTGGGATAAACTGCCGGGTGCTCTGAAAACCCTGCTGCGCTGGAACAATACGCTCATTGGCCGGGTTGTCATCGGGCCGGTCCTCATGGTGATAGGCTTTCTCATCAGCGAGGCCAGGCTGATTTCGGGCGGCGACCGCAAGGTCCGCAATGCCTGGTTGTCGCACGCTGCCGGGCTGGTCGTTCTGGTTGCGCTGTTGCTGGCGTTCGGCATTCCGCTCTGGCTCTATGCCGTGACATCGGCCTATGCGGGGTTGTCGATCATCGCCATCCGCACCTATTGCGAGCATCAATGGTCCGAGCGTCCGGATGGCCGCACGATCATTGTCGAGAAATCGCCGCTGGCGCTGCTGTTCCTCAACAACAACCTGCATTTCGTTCATCACAAGCGGCCAACCGTTCCGTGGTACAGGCTGCCGAAGCTCTACAGCGAGCAGCGCGAGGAATGGAAAGCCATGAATGGCGGCTATGTCTTCCGCAACTATTTCGAGATCCTGCGCGCCTATGCCTTCCGCAGCAAGGAAGAGGTCGTGCATCCGGTGCTAAGGCGCGAACCGGCAACGGCCCGGGCTTTCCATCCGCGCCGCCACGGCATTTCCCTGCAGGGCGGCACCAGCGTGCCTATTCCCGCCGAGCCTCCGACAGAGTAACATTCCCGCATGACCCCTATTGCAGCCTTGCCGATGTATGATTGGCCGGAACGCCGCGCCGAAGTGGATGCGCAGTGGCTTGTCCTGCGCGACAGGCTGCGGGCAACGGGATTCGATGCGCCGGATTACCTGACGCGGCGCAACGGCGACCTGCCGCCCGTTCCCGGCGGTATCCGCGATGCCTCGGGCGCGGCGATTGCGCCCGATCCCGCGACACTGCCGCCGGATGAACTTGATCTGCCGACGCTGTGGCGCCATCCGGCGCTCCTGCTCGCCCAGACGTGCTGGGGGCCGATGGAGCTCGGCCTTGCCGCCCATGTGCATGTGGCGGGGCAGGACGACTATTCCGGCGTGGCGGGCGGCGACGAGGCGTTCTATTCCAGCGCGCTTGTCATGCGCCGGGGCGAGGGACTGGCGGTTCCGGCACCGCGCGGCGGCGAACCGGTCCTGCCGGTGGATCGCCTGCGCGGCAAGCGTCTTGCCTTCAACAGTCCTGATTCCATGTCGGGCTATCTCGCCATCGAGCGCGACCTGGCGCTGCGGGGCGAGGGGTTCGACCTGTTCGCGCGGCTTGTCGAGACGGGCGGCCACCGCCTGTCCATCGAAGCGGTGGCGTCAGGCCGTGCCGATGTCGCCGCGATCGACTGCAAGTCGTGGGCGCTCGCCCAGCGCCATCATGAGGCCGCCAGTGCCCTCATCGTCGTGGGCTGGACGGGCAGGCGCAAGGGCCTGCCCTTTGTCTCGGCGTTTGAGGGTGTGGCTGTTTAGATCCACGCACCACAGATTCTGCAGCGATCCAGTCACCCGCGCATTTTGGCACCGGATGGATCGAAGGGCGGCTCGATGTTGATGCGGGCGGCGCGGCGAAGACCCAAAATCTCGATCTCGAACAGCCCGGCATTCTCGTTGTCGGCAAGCTCGGCGGGCACATAACCCCGCGCCATGGGATGGCCGACCTAATGGGCGTCGCCACCCGCCGTGGCCCAGCGCCCGCCGCGCCAGCCACCCG